>PBNY01000025.1 GCA_002723385.1 Oceanospirillaceae bacterium
GCTTTTACAACCAACAACGGCCACATAGTGTGAATGATGGAATCAGTCCTCACGCTGCAGAAGAAAAACTTAAAACCGTGTCCGGAATCAGTTGACCACTACAGTACAAACCGGATCAGGTTCAAGGGGTTTACGCAGCTGGCGTATCTCAGGCTCCGAGTTCATCGAGCCACCCCCTGGGACGGGAAGCAGTATACAAGGCTGTACAAGGAAAGGAATCCAGTTCTAGTTCTGGTCGGTATTTTCCGCCGTTAAAGGCTCAATACACAGCCCGTGTATCTCAATGACGTTCTTGTAATGGAAAGGCTGCGGTTTTCGTACCAATGTGGTGCTGATTCCGGTGATGCGGCCATCACATTGGCGCATCAGACCTTCGTAAGCATTCAACACCACTTCCTTGTTATTCAACACCAGTCCAAGTACCAGCGATTGTTCAGCCTGAAAGAAGATCTGTCGGGTCGTAAATCCCTCTGGGACAGGATCAATGTCACTCATATGGCGCTGTAGAACAAACGCAGAACTGGCCTGACAAACCGCTAGCAACACCGCTCCCAGAGCAGCTTTCAGCGGCCCGTTCATGGCTGTGCCCCTTCCACGCAAAAGCCAGTCACTTCAACAGTGCGCACCAGAATCGGGAAGAAGAAGGTATGGTCGTATTGGGTCAGAACACCTTCAACCTGTCCCTGAGGGCACTGCTGCTGGATATCCAGCATGGCGTCATCGACAAAATCGTTGCTAAAGGCAATTCCCAGAAAGGACCACTGGTCACTTTCAGCAACGACACGCTGACTGCGATCCTTTGGAATCTGTGAAATCGATACCGACTGAAGCGATGTGCATCCAGCCAGGATCAGGGCGGCCATCAGGCATGTCAGTTTAGACAGCATAGGGTTATTCCTTAACTTGAACGGTCGGCGAATCGGCATCAGGACTGGCTGTTTCCAGCAGGCAGTCGGCGTCAAATCCATGATGGGTTTTGTAGATCAGGAAGTAATCGGTGCCTTCAGTAATGGTACGGATATTGGCCAGCCGTCCAGATGGGCAATCGGCCATCAACTGCGCGACCCAGTCCATTTTTCCGGTCAACTCGGATTGATACACAACCGGTCCTCGGGCATCACCGGTGGATAATATCGCGGCGGCGGCCAGCACGCTGATGACGCTCCCCGCTTTGCTATTCGAATGCGCCGCCAGCTGCGACAGGTTTTGCATGTTAATGGCGCTTGCATCGAGCCGAACGGAAATCGGTTTGGAAGCCACATCGTTGACGGGCGTGATGCGGTTCATATGGACGGAGTGCAATCTGGCGCAACCAGACTGGGCCAGCAATGCAGCCAGTAGAAACCATACCCCTGGTTTTACATTCATCGGACGTTCCTGATTGAGTTGTCACTTGCGCAAGATATCGAATCTTCCGACCAATGCCTACCCGTTTCCTTAACGCCCTTGTCTTATCCGAGTGTTGAAATCGGGTATATTGCATTGAAATTGAAGTAACCGTCACCATCTGACGGTCATAACTACGCGCTTTGCAACCCATTTAAGGAGAGACCTATCCATGATGCGCATCGTTTTGTTCCTGGCCACTAACCTGGCCGTCATTCTGGTGGCCAGTGTCACCCTGACGATACTCGGCGTTGGCAGCTACATGAGTGCCCAGGGACTTCACCTGGGCAATCTGCTGGCTTTCTGTCTGGTATTCGGCATGGTGGGATCCATCATTTCCCTGTTGATTTCCAAGTGGATGGCCAAGAAAACCATGGGCGTCCAGATCATTGAGCAACCACAGAACGCCGGTGAGCAGTGGCTGCTGAGCACGGTTCAGGAACTGTCGGAAAAAGCCGGTATTGGCATGCCGGAAGTCGGTATTTTCGGCGCTGGCGAACCCAACGCCTTTGCCACTGGCTGGAATAAAAACAACGCTCTGGTAGCCGTCTCCACCGGTCTGCTGCAGCGCATGGACAAAGAAGAAGTGAAAGCGGTTCTGGGCCACGAAATCGGCCACGTTGCCAACGGCGACATGGTGACCCTGGCACTGATCCAGGGCGTTGTGAACGCGTTTGTGATGTTCTTCGCCCGCATCATTGGTGATTTTGTTGACCGCATGCTGGCGGGTGACGACGAGGAATACACAGGTCCTGGTATCGCTTTCTACGTGACGTCTTTCATCGCTGAGATGATTCTGGGCATTCTGGCCTCGTCCATCGTGGCCTGGTTCAGCCGGCGCCGTGAGTATCGTGCCGATGAAGCCGGTGCCGAGCTGGTCAGCCCGGCAGCCATGATCAGTGCTCTGGCGCGCTTGAAAGAAACACATGACGAGCCAAGCACTATGAATGGCGAGATGGTGGCATTCGGCATCAGTGGCGGCAAAATGGCCGCCATGTTCGCGTCTCACCCTCCACTGGATGACCGTATCGAAGCATTGCGTCAGCGTTACGGCGCCTGAATATCCGCTTGCCCCAGCAGCGCTGATCCTTGATCAGCGCTGCTTTTCCTCTTCCCGAATTTTCTTCAGCTTTAGCAGCGCCTCTTCTTCGACCTCAAGCACCTCAAAAATCGCCATCAGCAAATCGGCCGCAAAGGCTCCTTTGCTCACCTTGCTGCGTAAATTATCACTGGTAAGCACAATTCCGCGCTGTTCCAGACCTGACGCAAGATCTTCGTAACGTTTGTTTTTCAAGATCATGGTTGACCGGATAAAGCGGCTGATTGAGTCACGATACGGAGCCAGACTGGCTTTGTTGGTCACGCTTTGTTCAGGTTTCATGGCGGCTTCTCTCGGGAACGTCGAACGCATGGTAACCAGCGTGACCAGTTGCATCAATATGCAAAAAATTGGTTGACATTGTGAATTTTAAATCTAAATTGTTACTTATTTTCCACACCACGATATTTGAGGGAAACACTATGGCCTGGGATCTTGAAAGCATCAAAGCACTGGCGGACACGCAGGAGGGCTGGTCCATCGAAGTGGAAGAGCACTGCCTGAGCATCTCCAACGACGAAGGGGTAGACGTGTTTGTGTATCCCGGTGAGCAACAGCTGATCGCCGAGTCGTTGTTGTTCCCTCTCGCCAGCGTCAAGGACGTCGATGGTTTGAACGCTCTGGTGCTGCGCACCCATCAGTTGTTGCCACTGACCACCATTGGCATCAAACAGATTGCTGGCGAGGACTACTACATTGCCTTTGGCGCTCTGTCTTCCGACAGCAAGGACACCGTGGTGGTGGAAGAAATCGACACCCTGTTCGCAAACGTCGGCGAGTTTCTTGAGCTGTACGCCGAATTCCTGACCCATGAGGAGGTATAACCATGAGCCTGTCTAAACTCTGGACTGCCCTGAAAGGCGGATTCAACGAAGCCACTGAAGCGGCTGCCGATTCCCAATCCCTGCGCATTCTGGATCAGGAACTGCGCGAAGCCAAAGACGAACTGTTGGCTGCGGATCAAAGCCTGACCAAGATCGTCGCCAAGCGTAAACTGGCCGAAAACAAGGCCAAGGCGCTGCAGGCCGACATCGACACCTACTCCACCCACGCCATTGCAGCGATGGAAAAAGGTGACGAAGCGCTGGCCATCGAATGTGCCGACAAGGTTGCTGAACTGGAAACGGCCATGGCGCAAGAAAACGAGATGCTGGCCAGCTTCCAAAAAGCAGAAGGCACGCTGAAAGCCAACATCGCCAAGGCCAAGACCAACGTGCGCCGTATGGAGCAGCAGATCGATCAGATCAAGGCCACGGAATCGGTTCAGAAAGCTCAGGTGGCTGTTTCCAGCCGTCACATGGGCGCCAACAGCAAGGTCAAGACCGCGCTGGACAGCATGGAGCGCATCAAGGCCAAGCAAGTCCAGAAAGCGGCCGAGCTGGAAGCTGCTGAAGAAATGGCCGATGCCGAATCCGGCAGCGACCTCGATGCCAAGCTGCGTTCCGCCGGTATCGTTCCGGGCGCGCCGACGTCCGGCAAGGACAAACTGGCGCAACTGATGGCCGCGAAGAAAGCTCAGTGACACGTGTCTCAGCCTCTGTCGGTAATTCCGGTCAGAGGCTTTGCCATTCTCCGAATTTCTGACAAGCTTGCCCGACCACCGGTTTGTCAGAGATTTTCATGCCCCTGTTTGTTCGATTTCGTCATCTGCTGGTTCGCCTGATCCACAAAACCAGCGCATGGGCCGCTCTGGCCGCATTGCTGTTCTATCTGGTGTCCAGCTGGCTGATGATGAGACTGGCCGGCGAAACCGATCTGGTGGCGCTGGACACGTTCTTTTACTGGATTGTGGTAACCGCATCGACGGTTGGATACGGCGACTACTCACCATCCAGCCCACTGGGAAAGCTGCTGACAGCGCTGTGGATCATTCCCGCCGGATTGAGCCTGTTTGCTCTGGTGGTGACACGCATCGGGTTGTTGATCCAGTCTCTTGTTTTTCGCGGTCGTAAAGGTCTTCTTATGCTCAAGCACTCCCATCATACGCTGATCATCGGCTGGAACGGCTCCCGCACACTGCGTCTGATCGAACTCCTGTTAGCCAAACAGGATGCTCATCAGGAAGCTCTGGTGCTGTGCGTGACCGATGATATGGAAAACCCGTTACCGGGACGCATCGACTTCGTCCGGGCCGAATCGTTTACCCATCCCGAGTCCATGCAACGTGCCGGTATTACATCAGCAGCCAGAATCATTATCGACACCGATCAGGATGACGTCACCGTGACCACCGCCCTGTTCTGTGCTGATATCAACCCGGATGCTCACAAGACTGCCTACTTCCAACAGGAATCATTGGCCGACTTGTTACGTACGCATTGCCCCAAGGTAGAAGTTATTCCTTCTGTTGCGGTTGAAATGCTGGCACGCTCAAGCCTCGATCCCGGCTCCAGCCTGCTGCACAAACAACTGCTCGACAGCACCGATGGCATGACCCAGTACAGTATTCCGTACTCGGGCGATGACACCCGCATCGAACCACTGTTCAGGCATTTCAAGCAGCAACTGGCAGCGACATTGATCGGTGTCCAACCAGTTGACTGTGAACACATGAATCTGAATCCGGATTTGAATCAGACGGTGCGTTCGGGCGACACCCTGTTCTACATTGCTGCCAAACGATTGACCGCCGAGCAATGCTTCGGCAAGGAAGAACTCGATGTTCGATAAACTGTTCGGAAAAAAAGCACCGGAAAAACCCCAGACTCCCACCATCCTGGGGTTACGAGTGGGCTTCAGCTTTGATATCGACACTCTGATGCTGCGATTGATTGAAGATCAACTGGTGGTCAAGCAGGTCGCGCCATCACAACTGATACAGGCAGTCGGTCTGGTCGATATGGGCAATGCCTGGATCTTCCGTTTTTATACTGATGATGAAGCCTTCCTGCAGGTCGTCACGCAAGGCGGAAAAAGTGATGAGCACGTAGTGGACGTCAAGCTGTTCCACTATTACGACACTCTGGACGTCACCAGCCAGTCCGATTGGGACCGACTGCTGAAAGAACAGATTGGTACTCCCACTTACCAGCTGGATGATTGTCACTATGAACGTGTATGGACCAGCACCAGCGAGTATCACAACCCGGTAGCCATGACCGAAACCACCTGGGATGACAACGGCGATAGCAGCTCCACTGATCAGTTCACCATGCTGTTCGAACGCCCACTCAGCGATGGCAACACCGAATCGCTGTTTTTATCCGCTGAAGAAATTGAAGAAACCACTGGCCAGCTGTCGCGCTGTCTGGTGATCAGTACCGGCATCACCCTGACCCCAAGCCAAATTACCATACACGGATAACCAGCATCGGAGGACCCCATGCTACTGACCGCCATTGGCAGCTTCTTGCTGTATTTCGCCCTCGCTATTGGCGCCTTGATCTTGTTCAAGGTGGTTTACACCCGCATCACGCCACACGACGAATGGAAGCTGATCAAGGAAGACCAGAACATTGCTTCTGCGATTGCCTTCGGCGGCGCCATCGTAGGTTTTGCCCTGGCCCTGTCCGGCGCCATCAGCAACTCCGTCAGCCTGGTCGACTTTCTGGTCTGGGCCATTGTCGCCCTGATCGCCCAGACCGTTGCCTTTGCCATCGTTCGCTACGTGTTTATGCCCAAAATCGTTGCCCGTATTGAACAAAACGAGATCAGTGCGGGCATTATCCTCGGCGCCGTTTCTGTGGCTGTCGGTTTAATCAACGCCGCATCCATGACTTACTGAGTCGGGAGGTCGTATGACACGGAAACGGACACGCACTATCGACCTGATGCAGATGCGCAAGGTCGTTAACAAACCGGCGATCAAGCCTCTGTTAGCCGCCATTGCTGGCGTTGGCCTGGTGGGCTGCTCCAGCAAGGAAGAGGTCAGCATTGCCTATTCCATTGACGACTGCGCTGACAACACCAGCCTGACCGAAGCACAGTGTGAAGTGGCCTATCGCAATGCCCTCATGGAAGCAGAGCGTTCGTCACCCAAGTTTGTCGATTTGAACGACTGCGAGGCCAACTACGGCTTTAACAATTGCACACAGGATAACAACGGCTGGTTTATGCCAGCGTTAGTGGGTTTTGTTGTTGCTGAAGTGATTGATGAAGTGGGTGATACCTTTGAGCGCCGCCATTACAGCCCGGTTTACAGAAATCGGGATCGTGATCTGGTGTTTTCAGATGGTGGTGCGATCAGCTACGGTGGCCATGGTAAATACCAGATCCCAAAAGGTAGCAACGCCCCCAAAACCAAGGTCAAGAAGCCTTATCCCAAGGGCACCAAAACCCTGTCGCGAGGTGGCTTCGGCTCGACGGCCTCAGCCAAATCAAGCTGGGGTGGTGGCAAGTCTTCCCGCAGCTGGGGCGGCTAGGTGTTTCGTCATCGCATTCAGGAACGCGCAGACTGGCAGCAGAAAGCCGTCGAGTACGGCTTTCACTTCCATACCATGTACGGTGAGCGTTACTGGGACGAATCGGCCTACTACCAGTTCTCATTGCAACAGATCGAACAGGATCTGGAAGACCCCACCGCCGAATTGCACCAGATGTGCCTCCATATTGTTGATCAGGTCGTCGACGACGACGCACTGATGCGACGCTTCGCCATCCCTGAAACCCACTGGGATTTTGTCCGTCAGAGCTGGCACAAACGCGATCCCAGCTTGTACGCACGTCTCGACTTCGCCTACACCGGCCAGGGCCCGGCCAAACTGTATGAGAACAACGCCGATACCCCGACCAGCCTCTACGAGACTGGCTTCTGGCAATGGCTGTGGCTGGAAGAACAGGTCGATCGAAGTCGTCTGCCGCACCGGGCAGACCAATTCAACAGTTTGCAGGAAAAGCTGATCCAGCGTTTTGCCGCGCTGGCAGCCTTCCAGGCCGACAATGATGCCTCACCGGTACTGCATCTGGCTTGCTGCAAGGACACCAAAGAAGATCGGGGAACCGTTCAATATCTGGAAGACTGCGCCAACGCAGCAGGTGTGGAAACCCGTTTTGTCTACGTTGAAGACATCGGTCGCGATGCCGACGGCCAGCTGACCGACCTGGATGACAATGTCATCGAATGGCTGTTCAAACTGTATCCATGGGAATTCATGATGCAGGAAGAATACGCCGAACTACTGGGCCAGCATCCTGTCCGGTTCCTTGAACCGCCCTGGAAAGCCATCCTCTCCAACAAGGCCCTGCTACCGCTGCTGTGGCGAGAGTTTCCGAACCATCCCAACCTGTTGCCGTCTTTTTTTGAGGACGAGCTGCACCTCGCCAGGGATTGCCCGGCGCTGGTCAAGAAGCCGATTTTTTCTCGTGAAGGGGCGAACATCAGCCTGATTCGCAATGGCGAAGAAACCCACTTTTCGTCAGGTCCTTACGGCGAAGAAGGCTTTGTGTATCAGCAAGCGCATATGCTGCCGCGTTTCGAAGACAACTACACCCTGATTGGCAGTTGGCTGGTCAATGATCAACCGGCGGGAATCTCCGTTCGTGAAGACTCCGGCCCGGTCACTCAGGACATGAGCCGCTACCTGCCGCACATCATCCTGGACTGAGACCGTCTCACACGCCCCTCTTGCCTCCAGAAACAAATAAACCCGCCTGGAAGCGGGTTTATTTGTGCGTACTGATTAACCCATCAGACTGGATGGCCAGCCTGACTCGCGATCAATCAGATGTCTGCGATGGACTGCAGCGGGTAGTTCGCTGGCAGTGGGCCTTCAGCAGAACCGGTATCGATCGCTGCCTGAGCAACGGCGGTGGATACCACACCCAGCAAGCGAGAATCGGTCGCTTTCGGGATGATGTAGTCCTTGCCGAATTCCAGAGAATCCAGACCGTATGCGTCCAGAACTTCCTGAGTCACAGGCTCTTTTGCCAGACCAGCCAGCGCTTTGGCTGCTGCCAGCTTCATTTCTTCGTTGATGCGCTTGGCACGTACGTCCAGAGCACCGCGGAAGATGAATGGGAAGCCCAGTACGTTGTTTACCTGGTTCGGGAAGTCAGAACGGCCAGTTGCCATGATGGCGTCGGAACGGGCTTCTGCAACCACGTCGGGCATGATTTCCGGAACAGGGTTCGCACAGGCAAAGATGATTGGGTTCTCAGCCATGGCTTTGATCTGCTCACCAGTCACCATGTTTGGACCAGACAGACCCAGGAAGATATCAGCACCAGCCAGTGCGTCATCAACCGTACGCTTGTCGGTTTCAACAGCAAACATTGCTTTGTACTGATTCAGATCGTCACGACCGGTGTGGATCACACCTTTACGGTCACACATGAAGATATTCTCTGGCTTCATGCCAGCCAGAATCAGCAACTTGGAACAAGAGATTGCGGCAGCACCGGCACCGAGTACGGCCATGGTGGCGTCTTCAATCTTCTTGCCCTGAATTTCCAGTGCGTTCAGAACACCGGCAACGGTTACGATCGCAGTACCGTGCTGGTCATCGTGGAAAACAGGAATATCACACTGCTCGATCAGAGTGCGTTCAATTTCAAAGCACTCAGGTGCCTTGATGTCTTCCAGATTGATACCGCCAAAGGTGTTGGCGATACGACGTACAGTGTCAATAAAGGCTTGCGGGCTTTCAGACTCAACTTCGATGTCGATGGAGTCTACGCCAGCAAAGCGTTTGAACAGCAAGGATTTCCCTTCCATTACAGGCTTGGAGGCCAATGGCCCCAGAGCACCCAGGCCAAGAATGGCGGTACCGTCAGAAATGACCGCCACCAGGTTGCCCTTGGCCGTGTATTTGTAGGCGTTCTCAGGGTCAGCGGCAATTTCCTTCACCGGCTCTGCAACACCCGGGCTATAGGCCAGAGAAAGATCACGAGCAGTTTCAGCCGGAGTGCTCAGTTCAATACTGATTTTGCCCGGCTTGGGGTTCGCGTGATAGTCCAGAGCGGCTTGTTTCAAATCTTCTGACATAGTGCTCATCCAGGTTTTATTTGGTTTTTTAAATGTCCCTTCGCACATCCATTGAACTATGGTCTAGCAGACAATAGGGTGCTGAGGCCGTCTTTAATAGCAAAAAGATATGCGGTTTTCCACTATAACTGTGGGTTTATCCACCTGGCTCAGGCAATTGAGCAGCAATTGCTACCTGCTTTGGTATTGCTACCAGAAGCGGATTCAATACAGCGAATATGGAACGGAAATTGATTCCTTTGGCTCAATGATCCAGCAAGGTGGCCAACCAGCGGCTTTGGGGATTGGTTTCCAGCGCGATCTTGACCACCATGGTCAACGGAATCGACAACAGCATGCCCACCGGGCCGAGAATCCAGCCCCAGAAGACCAGAGAGAGAAACACCACCAGTGTCGACAGACCCAGTGTGCGTCCCATCATGCGGGGTTCAATCACGTTACCAAACAGCGTGTTGATCACAATGTAGGAAATGGCCGTACCCAGAGCCGCTGCCGGACCAATCTGGATCAAGGCCACCAGCACCGCAGGCACTGCAGCAATGATGGAACCGATGTTCGGAATGTAATTCAGCAAGAACGCCACCAGCGCCCATACCGGCGCGTAATCCACGCCAATAATCCACAACACAATGCCGATGGTCAGACCGGTTCCCAGGCTCATCAGGGTCTTGATTGCCAGATAACGCTGCACCAGATCACTGAAACGCTCAAAGTGCTCCAGTGCGGTGGTTTGCTCGCCAAATGCCGTTTTGAGCTTGGCTGGCATTCCTGAGGCCTCCAGCAGAATAAACACCACGGTAAACAGGATCAGAAACGTGTTGGTCAACACGCTCCCCAAACCGTTAAACACCCGGGTCACCGTCCCCATCACCACACCAGGGTTGATGGCGTCTTGCAGCACGTTGTCCGGAATGTCCAGGCCAAAGCCCCGAATCCAGTCAACCGTCCCCGCCAACATGGTTTCCAGTTTGGTTTCATACAAGGGAATGTCTTTGTAAAACGCATTCAAAGTACCACCCAGGAAGGTGGCCAGTGCGGTTCCCAGAATCAACAGACCAGACACCAGAATCAGCACGGCAGCCACATCCGGAATATGACGGCGTGTCAGCCAGCGCATCAGGGGCGCCGACAACACCGCAATAAATATCGCCAGTAAAAACGGCACCAGCATATCCGCGGCGCTTTTGATGCCAGCGATGATGATGACGGCTGCCGCACCGCTCAGAAACAGATTGCTGGCCATGTGTTTGTCTTGCGACATAGTCGAATCCTTGCAGTTGAGTTCCGATGCGAATCAGTTAAGCAGATTGAAGGCGACACAATACCGGAAACGATACCGTAAAAAGCAGACGAATCCTGCTTGCCTGACAAGTTCTACAGACGTATTGGCAAAAAAAGAATGCTCAGGTATTATGCGCGCCTCTTCTGTGCGGAAGTGGCGAAATTGGTAGACGCACTGGATTTAGGTTCCAGCGCCGCAAGGTGTGAGAGTTCGAGTCTCTCCTTCCGCACCACTCTCGAATTTATCTTCGGCTTTCCTTATCTCTGAGGAGTAGCTGTGCCCGGTTTACTGATCTTGCTTGCCTTTCTGATGGCAGGTACATTGCTCCAGCACTGGACATCCGCTCCCATTCCTTCGGCCATCCTCGGCATGCTGTTGCTGCTGGTATTCCTGCTGTTCAACCGCAAGGTTCCCCCATCGCTGGCACAAACAACCAGCACCCTGGCGCCACTGCTGCCGCTATTATTAATGCCGGTCAGTGTCGGTATTGTGACGCACGAAGATCTGATCCGAACCCACGGCATCACCTTGCTTGCGATTCTGGTGATCAGCCTGATTCCCGGCATTCTGGTTTGTGGCTGGATCATGTCGAGGGGGAAATAGCATGTCTGTGTTGTTCAATATGCCACTGTTCTGGGCCGGGCTCACCATTGGTGGTTTTCTGTTGGGTCAACGGGTCTATCAGCTGACTGGCAAGCAACCGTTCCTGCCTCCCATGCTCACCGGCATCATTCTGGTCATTACCACGCTGAAACTGACGGACACGTCCTATGAGGTGTACATGACCGGCGGCCACTACCTGCACGATTTGCTGGGCCCGGTGATTGTGATGCTGGCCGTGCCGTTGTTCCAGCAACTCAAGGCGATCAGCCAGAATGCTGTCAGAATCCTGCTGGCTGTCACACTGGGCAGTGCCACGACCATATTCTGTGCCTGGGGGCTGGCCTATTGGTGGATCGGAGAGCAAACGCTGGCCAATACCCTGTTGACCAAGTCGATTACCACTCCGGTAGCCGTCGCGATAGTACCGCAACTTGGCGGGGAGGCTTCGCTGGCGGCGGGCTTTGTGATCCTGACCGGTATGATCGGCGTGATCATGATCATACCGATGTTGTCGTTATTGAAGATGAACAGCCCGGCAGCGAATGGCATCACGCTTGGAGTTTGTGCTCACGCCATTGGTACAGCCCGCGCCCTGGAGCTGGGAGAACAGGAGTCGGCCTATGCGGCCAGCGCCATGACATTAACGGCGACCTTGCATGCGGTGGTATTACCCTTGCTGGCCCCGTTGGTGACCTGACCAGAGAACTCAATCCCGACTCGCAAGTCTGATGTCACTCCGACAGTACCTCGCCAGACAGACGGCCTTCCAGAAAAGATTTAGCCAGGGTCAGGCCAGCAATGGCACGGCCTTCGCTGAAATCATCACGGGCAAAGAGTTGATCCAGCTCTGACAGTTTCCACGGTACCAGTTCGAGCGGTTCGGGTTCGTCGCCTTCCAGTTTGGAAGGATACAGATCACGAGCCAGTATCAGCGAGATACCGGCACGCATGTAACCGGGCGACAGGCTGATGCGTTTCAGCAAGGTAAATTCTCTGGCGCCAAAACCGATCTCTTCCTGAAGCTCGCGGTTGCTGGCGTCACGCAGCGATTCCCCCATATCTACAGCGCCTTTGGGCAAGGTCAGCGTATAATCTTCAATACCGCCACCATATTCTCGAATCAGAGCCACGGTATCGTCGTCCAGCAACGCGACCACCATCACCGCACCGCCGCCGCCCGGCACCAGTCTCTCGTACGTGCGTTCGACACCATTGCTGAAACGCAAATCCAGCGACTCAATACGGAACAATCGGCTTTCAGCGACCAGTGAGCGATGTAGAATCTGAGGTTTTTTATCCATGAACAGCCTGATTTAATAGATCAATCAACCCTGAGAGTATAGTCCCATGAGCCTACCGGACTGGCAGAAAATTGACACCGTACTGCTTGATATGGACGGCACCCTGCTTGATCTGCATTTTGACAATCATTTCTGGCTGGTTCATGTGCCAGCGGCCTATGCCCGGAAACACGGTCTCAGCAATGAAGCGGCATTGGCAGAACTGAACAAGAGCTTTATCGGTTTGCGCGGTACGCTGAACTGGTACTGTCTGGATTACTGGAGTGAGCTGACCGACCTCCCCATCGCCAAACTCAAGGAAGATGTCGCTGACAAAATCCGTTTTCGTCCCCATGTTCGGGAATTTCTGCAGCTGCTGGGCAAGGCGGGGAAACGCCGGGTCATTGTCACCAACGCCCATCGGGACAGTGTGAATCTCAAGTTTGACCGTACCGGACTCGACCAACTGGTCGACCGGGTTATCAGCTCCCATGACTATCGGGAACCGAAGGAAAGTCAGGCCTTCTGGGATCACCTGCAACAGCAAGAACAGTTTGATCCAGAGCGCACCCTGCTGATTGATGACAGCGAAGCTGTGCTAGAATCCGCCCAACGCTGGGGTATCCGGCACTTGCTCGCCATCTACCACCCGGACAGCCAGAAAGCTCCGGTGGTCTCAGAACGTTTTCCCGGTATTCATCATTTCAATGAACTGAACGAGCCTGATTCGTGACAGAACATTCTTCAGACGCCAAAATTCGGCTGGACAAATGGCTTTGGGCGGCCCGTTTTTTCAAAACACGTGCCTTGGCCAAGACCGCTATCGAAGGCGGTAAAGTGCATTACAACGGCCAGCGCAGCAAGGTCAGCAAAACGGCTGAAATCGGTGCGCTGGTGACCATTCGCCAGGGGTTCGATACCAGGGAAGTCGAGATCCGGGCCTTGTCCGATCAGCGACGAGGGGCACCCGAAGCCCGGCTTCTGTACGAAGAGACCCCCGCCAGTATCAAGCGGCGCATGGACCATGGTGAGCAACGTCGAATCCTCCGTGCTGCCACTCATATGCCAGACCACAAACCCAACAAGAAAGAACGTCGCGACATGCGCCGTTTTCAAGAAAACCAGCCAGATTATTAACAGGTGATCGCTCTATGACGCACCCCAGTGCCGACCTGCTGCAACGCTTTTCCTTTGATGACACTGTCATACGGGGCGAAATCGCGCACCTCAATACCAGTTATCAGGAAGTTCTGGATCGACACCAATACCCGGATGTCGTCGCTCGCCCGCTGGGAGAACTGATGGCCGCCACTGCCTTGCTGAGCAGCAGCCTGAAATTCAAGGGGAGGCTGACACTGCAAGTTCGACTGCCAGGCAATATTTCGCTATTGCAATCCGAAACCGATGAGCAGGGTCGTCTGCGCGCCATCGCCCGCTACAACACTGAACAGGCGTCAGATGAACTGACACTGGTTGATGGTCAGCTGGTCATCACGCTGG
Organism: Oceanospirillaceae bacterium; assembly: GCA_002723385.1. Taxonomy (GTDB): domain Bacteria; phylum Pseudomonadota; class Gammaproteobacteria; order Pseudomonadales; family Oceanobacteraceae; genus Oceanobacter. Next base: position 14,073 of record PBNY01000025.1, read on the forward strand.
AGCCGGAACAGGGTCAGCGTTATCAAGGCATCGTTGCTATCGATGGCGGCAATGTCGCCGAAGCGCTGGAAAATTATTTCGAACAATCCGAGCAATTACCAACCCGGTTCTGGCTCGCCTGCAACACAGGTACTGCCGCCGGCTTTATGCTCCAGCGCATGCCGGAAACCACAACCGCAAAACATGACCCGGATGACTGGAATCGCATCCATCATCTGGCGACCACACTCAAGCATGATGAACTGCTCCAGCTGGGTAACGAAACACTGCTGCACCGCCTCTACCACGAGGAAGATATCCGTCTGTATCCGGCCACAGATCTGAGTTTCTATTGCACCTGTTCGCACCCTCGAATTGCCACCGCTCTCAAACAGCTGGGAGAGGCGGAGCTGAGAAACATCATCGAAGAATCCGGTCGCGTTGAAATCAACTGTGATTTTTGTCAGCAGCAGTACCAGTTCACTTCTGACGACGTGGATGAAATGTTCGCTCAATCCAAAGTACACTAACGCTCTATATGAGAGCCATTCTCATATAATCTCACGCGGCATATGAAGACAGATCAATTGATCAGCACCTGAGTGCGCCGCGACCGATTAGCGCAAGCCGTATTTTCTGGCATAATCGCCGGTCTCAGACTTTAGAGCCTCGTCCGTTCATTAGACGGCGAATGTACGAATGACTTGGTAGCGGCCGCATTTTCGGCCAACCGCAACTGCGAGGAACCCTCAGGGTATCGATATGACCACTGTATACACGGATTTATCTACGCCTTTACTGGTTGAACAAGCCATTGCCCGTGGCGAAGGCCAGCTGCAAGATAATGGCGCGCTGGTAATCAAAACCGGCAAGCGCACCGGCCGTTCTCCAATGGATAAGTACATCGTTGAAGAGCCAAGCAGCAAAGATGCGATCGACTGGAACAACATCAACCGTCCTTTCAGCGCTGAAAAATTCGATGCATTGTGGGATCGCGTAGAAGAATTCCTGGCGCAGCAGGACAGCTTCGTATCTCACGTCCACGTTGGTTCCGATTCCCAGCACTACCTGCCCGTTAAAATGACCACTCAGACTGCATGGCAGAATCTGTTCGGTCGTAACCTGTTCATCCTTCCGGAAGCCTACAACCCGGCTGACAAGGAAGAGTGGCAAATCCTGAACGTTGCCAACTTCGAGTGTGTTCCAGAGCGCGATGGCACCAACTCTGACGGTTGTGTGATTGTAAACTTCGCTCAACGCAAGGTTCTGCTGGCTGGCATGCGCTACGCCGGTGAAATGAAGAAAGCCATGTTCGGTGTTCAGAACTTCCTGTTGCCAGAAAAAGACGTGCTGCCAATGCACTGTTCTGCCAACGTGGGTGAAGACGGTGATACCTGTCTGTTCTTCGGTCTGTCCGGCACTGGCAAGACCACCCTGTCTGCTGACCCTGAGCGCTACCTGATTGGTGACGACGAGCACGGTTGGGGTAAAGGTACTGTGTTCAACCTGGAAGGTGGTTGCTACGCCAAGACCATCAACCTGTCCAAGAAGAACGAGCCAATTATTTGGGATGCCATTCGTTTCGGTGCCATCGTTGAAAACGTTGCCATCGACGAAGTAACCCGCACCGCCGACTACGACGACACCAGCCTGACTGAAAACGGTCGCTGTGCTTACCCGCTGGAGCACGTTGAGAAACGCGTTCTGGAAAACAAGGGTGGCGAGCCTAAAGCGGTTATCTTCCTGACCTGCGACATGACGGGCGTGCTGCCTCCTGTGTCCATCCTGACCAAGGAACAGGCTGCATATCACTTCCTGAGCGGTTACACCGCACTGGTTGGCTCCACTGAAATGGGCGGCGTCAAAGGCCTGCGTTCTACCTTCTCCACGTGTTTCGGTGCGCCGTTCTTCCCGCGTCCTGCTGGTGAGTACGCCGAACTGCTGATCAAACGTGTTACTGAATTCGACTCCCAGGTTTACCTGGTAAACACCGGCTGGACTGGCGGTGCCAACGGCGCTGGCGGTGAGCGCTTCTCCATCCCGACGACTCGTGCTGTGATCAGTGCAATTCAGACTGGCGCTCTGCGTAATGCAGAAACTGAGACTCTGCCAGTATTCGGTCTGAACGTACCAACCAGCGTCGACGCCGTAGAAACCAAGCTGCTGAACCCGATCGCGGCATGGGGTGATGAAGCAGCATGGACCGAATCTGCCAAGAACCTGGCTGCCCAGTTCGTCGAGAACTTCAAAAAGTACGACGTATCTGACGCCATCATGGCTGCTGCTCCAAAGCTGTAATACGTTAATCAGATGCCTTTCCTGCTTCGGTAAGGCATCTGGCAGTCAGACATAAAAAAACGCGTGTTCCGAAAGGAGCACGCGTTTTTTTATGTTCAGCCGGGGGGTGCTGTGGCTGCGTAAAATCAGAATGAAGCCGTATTACGTCCTGCAATCGCTCACTTCATTCTGGTCACTGCTTCGAGTTACAAACTGACTGTCCAGTTCATAGTATCTTCCGATCTTGACCAAAAATGCTGAACTGGTTCTGCATTTGGAACATACGACCAAACTTCCAGACCAAGTCCTTCAACATCATTACCCACGTTAAATGTACCACTATAAGCTCCGTCTAAAATCGGGGTTTTTACCAAACACCGACCTCTATCTAACGTTTCATTGGTTTCCAAATGGCATACGTACAAATAAGCACGCTGTTCTGGCAATCCTGCAATAGACAAATCAAGCTCCAGAGTCTCAGTCGATTTCAGCTCAAACTCCGCAGTAGTCTTCAAGTCTGCTGTAGATTTGATTACTGGCTCTGGCTCTGGCTCTGGCGTATTGTCGCTGATTGAGCTATCACTACCTGCCGGATTGTCATCTGCTGGAGAGGTTTCACTGGTGCCTCCACAAGCGGAAAGGATTGCCGCAAAGAACAAATACACAAACATTCTATAAACGTTCATAACTACCCTCTCCCTTAGTCGTTTTGTATAACACGGTTGTTAACGGAATTCTGGAATAAATACCAGGTTTTGTTATTTATACCGAGAGATTCCACAAATGGTCGGAATCCGGTGTAAGCCTCCATTACGTCCTCGGTTTCTTTCGGGTGAGCCCAGACAATCGGCAGCTCAAGAGCCCAAGGCATATTGTTATCTGTCAGGAAAGTCAGGTTGTTGTCCGGATCGGAATTATCATCAGCCAAGCCAAAGAAGCTGGTGTTGAACTGAGCCGATACCGGTTTGTTCTTCAGATGAATCTCCAAGGTGCGACCTGGGTGAACTTGCCCTTCTACCGACAAGCCAGGTCCGTGGAATGCACCGGGTGTCGCAAAGATAAACGGATTGAGAACATCCGCTGGCGCATCCGCTACCGGCACACCATTGACCAAAGATACACTCAACTCGAAGCGGAATTCCTGCTCACTGTCACAGCCGTCTTCAGTACGGAAGTAGGAGCAACCCGGATCGGCCGTCACCTCTTCCCACAAATCGTTGGAAATAATCAGCACGGCATCATCAGTCGGGGCATTCTGCTCCAGAGGCTCAGCAGTGGTGACTTCCCCATTCACTTTCAGATAAACACGATCCTCATCAATGTTGTTGGTCGCAACACCATCCAGCTGCACCGCAAAGCCACTGTGATAGGAAGCACCTACTGCCAGCAGCTTGCCGCTCATGACATAACGCACCGCGTTGCTGGAAGCATCCACGTATTTTCTGGTCTGGAACGAAACCACCACATCGTTCATGTCGTAGTCACCCTGATGCGGCCAGTTATCTTCGTACGCCAGACTGACGAAGCTGCCTTCACCGGGATAAGTGATCACGCCGACACCGGATTCAGTGACGGTAATGGCGTAATCTTCCACTTCGCCGTCAGAGACACCACCGTTCGGTCCAATTCCTTCCTGAGAGGAGTATCGGAAACGCCCCCAGGTATCACCCGGAGTGGCATCTTCGGGTACATCAATCACCAATCGATTGATGCCGTCATCCATCGGCTCGTCGGTGATAACCTGTTCGTCGTTATCGAATGTGCCGTTGTGATCCCAGTCCACCCAGCCATTCAGAGCACCACCACCCTGAGCGTCAACTTGCACCAGAGAACCTTCACCCGTCGCAGCACCAGTGATCAACTGAACCCCGTCGTTGGAACCCAGTTCGCCCAGTTTCATGCCTTCATTCTTCTCATGGCGGGCACCGTTGTTTTCAATCGAAGTGCCGTAACTGTCTGGCGCGTCACCAAAGTCTGGAAGCTCGTCCTGACTGCTTGGCAGGATATCGGCCTTGGCACAGCGTGCACCGTCGTTATTACCGGATGCCGGGCCAAAGGCGAAGAATTCAGCGACAGGATTCGGGTCATCGACAGCAATCCGGAAGATATAACCATCACTGTTGCGGCTGATGTACAGATTACCGTGGACATCAAAATACACCGCTCCGAAAGTGCCGCTCTGACCGACGTTGCCAAGTACCTGTGAGCTGCCATCCGAGCCATCAATGCGAATCAAACGTCCATTGCGATCCACGCTGTACAGGGAACCGTTGTCGGGGTGGAAGGCAAAATCGAAGATGGCGTAATTCAAGGTACTACCGCTAATAATCCGGCTTACGACCAGATAATCGTCGGCTTCTGGATCCAATCCGATACGAAACAACCCGTGAGCGTTACCACCTCTGTAGATGTAGTACGCATTTTCATTCACCGATACGTCACCAATGTAAAAGCCGGTCTGCAACAGGTTGTTATTAACCAGGCTGGATCTCGGAATTGGCTGAGCGATGAAATCGTCACCCATTTTAAAAATGCTGTTGTGGGCGTAACTCCAACCATAGATATGGTCATCGTGGAAGTTGTAACCTACCGCATTGGCCTTGCCATCACCTTCGATGATGGTTTTCGGAATCTTGTCTTCCGGCAGGTCTTCATAAGACCCGGTTGCCAGATTCACACCGAAGGTAGTAGAAGCAGAGCCCTGCACCAGAAATGCTTGCGTTGGACACTCTGCAAATGGTGCTGCACCTACCTGACTGGCCAGACCAGCCGCCAAAATGGCCGCCGCTAATTGTGTGTGTTTCACGATCATCCCCCTTCAAACCGTCCCGTGTTCTTGATTAGTGATGAATAAAGCATCATACGTGCCACGCAAACAGACCTCAAAGAGTCACAAAAAGACCATTAATTAGGCGTTTTGCAACCCTGGAAATTGCATTTTGCAAACCCGCACGGAGTAAACCTAGATGTGATTTGCATTTTGCAACGGCTACTGATCACCGTTATTCATCAGAGTTCGTTCATTGACAACTTCATGGTCTGCCTCAGGCTTCATAAGTGAAATGACCTGCCGCAATCCGTCTCGTGAAGACACAATTGCTTACAAAACTGTCTCCACAAGCCTCTTCATCGGAGTGGAATTATTACCGGTCACAACCCGCTGCAATCGCTATACTGCGCACACGTATTCCAACCGATAAGAATATCCATGTTGCTTGAGTCTATTGGCCGTCGCATCGCCGACGAACTGAACATCCGTCCGCAGCAAGTGACTGCGGCTGTTGAACTGCTGGATGACGGCGCGACCGTGCCCTTTATCGCTCGCTACCGTAAGGAAGTCACCGGCGCACTGGATGACAGCCAGCTGCGTCAGCTGGAAGAACGTCTCCGTTACCTGCGTGAAATGGAAGAACGTCGCACAGCCATTCTCAAAAGCATTGAGGAGCAGGACAAGCTGACGCCGGAACTGCAGCGTGACATCCTCGCCGCCGACAGCAAAACGCGTCTGGAAGATCTGTATCTGCCCTATAAACCCAAGCGTCGCACCAAGGGACAAATGGCCATCGAAGCCGGGCTCGAACCACTCGCCGATAACCTGTTTGGGAATCCTCAACTAACGCCTGAAGAAGCCGCGGCTGAATTTGTGGATGCCGACAAGGGCGTGGCCGACACCAAGGCCGCTCTCGACGGCGCCAAATACATTCTGATGGAACGCTTCGCGGAAGATGCCAACCTGCTGGCCAAACTGCGCCAGTTTTTGCAGCAAGAAGCGACTCTTTCGGTCCGAGTAGTGGCAGGGAAAGAAAACGAAGGCAGCAAGTTTGCCGATTATTTCGAGCACGACGAAGCACTGGCCAAGGTTCCAAGTCATCGGGCGCTGGCCATTCTTCGTGGTCGCAACGAAGGCGTTCTGTCATTCAGTCTGGTGACCGGAGATCCGTCCGAAGACAAGCTCGCTGCCAGTCCTTGCGAAGCCATGATTGCGGGACACACAGGCATTGAAAATCAGCAACGCCCGGCCGATCGCTGGTTGGCTGAAGTCGTCAAATGGACCTGGCGTATCAAGCTGCTGACTCACCTGGAGACCGAACTGGTTGGCCAGTTAAGAGAACGTGCGGAAGAGTCCGCTATCAAGGTGTTTGCCGACAACCTGAAAGACCTGTTGCTGGCCGCTCCTGCCGGTCCTCATGCCACCATCGGCCTGGATCCCGGATTGCGTACCGGTGTGAAGGTCGCGGTGGTTGACCAGACCGGCAAGGTGGTTGATCACGCGACGATTTACCCGACCCCACCCCAAAACCGGTTCGCCGAATCCGAAGCCGTGCTCATGGCCCTGATCGCCCGTCATCAAGTGGATCTGATCGCTATCGGTAACGGTACCGGCAGCCGGGAAACCGATAAATTTGTTGGTGATATGCTGAAGAAGGTCAACAGCGGCGGTGGCAAGGTCCAGAAAATCATGGTCAACGAAGCCGGAGCTTCGGTGTATTCCGCTTCCGAGCTGGCCGCCAGAGAATTCCCGGAACTGGACGTCACCATCCGTGGTGCCGTATCCATTGCCCGTCGCCTGCAAGACCCTCTGGCCGAACTGGTGAAGATTGAACCCAAGTCCATCGGTGTTGGCCAGTACCAGCACGACGTCAACCAGAACCAGCTGGCGCGTTCGCTGGATGCCGTCGTCGAAGACTGCGTGAACTCAGTCGGTGTGGATCTGAACACCGCTTCCGCGCCCCTGTTGAGCCGTATTTCCGGTCTGAACCAGACGCTGGCCAATAACATCGTTCGTTTCCGGGATGACAACGGCGCCTTTGACAGCCGCAAGGCGCTGCTGAAAGTCCCTCGTCTGGGCGCGAAAACCTTCGAGCAGGCCGCAGGATTTCTGCGCATTATGAATGGCAGCAACCCGCTGGATGGCTCTGCGGTTCACCCGGAATCCTACCCGGTGGTCACTCGAATGGCGCAACAACTGCAGCAGGATGTCGCCACCCTGATTGGTAACCGGGATGCTCTGAAAGCCGTGAATGCCGAGCAATTTGTGACCGAACAGGCGGGCCTGCTGACCGTGAAAGACATCGTCTCCGAACTGGAGAAACCGGGCCGCGATCCACGCCCGGAATTCCGCTTTGCTGAATTCCAGGAGGGTGTCGAGTCGATCAGCGACCTGAAGCCGAACATGGTGCTGGAAGGCGTTATCACCAACGTCGCCGCTTTCGGTGCCTTTGTTGACATCGGTGTGCATCAGGACGGTCTGGTGCACATTTCGGCACTGTCCGACACCTTCGTCAAAGACCCGCGCGACGTCGTCAAAGCGGGCGATATCGTCAAGGTCAAAGTGATGGAAGTTGATGTTCCCCGCAAACGCATTGGCCTGTCGATGCGATTAAGTGACGATGCCAACGAAAAAGCAGCGGAGAAATCCGAGCGTTCTGGCGCTGGCCGAGGTGGGCACAAACAGCGCGGTGGCAAACAAAAGACCTCCTTTGGTGACGACAAGGGCAATCAGGGCGCTATGGCTGGAGCGATGGCAGCGGCATTTGCCAAGGCCAAAAAACGCTGATACGAGCTGCGGCAGCAATGCCAAATACGGGAATACGGCCTGCCGAAAACAGGCCGTTAAACAGACTTTCCCAGCAAGCTCCCGTTGCAAACTCCGCTTGCCTCTTACTCATATCGCTGGCTTTTCCTATAATCCGCCGACATTTGCCCTGAATTGAGACGAACCTTGACCGCATACACTGATTCTTCCTACCGGGAAGCCCTGGCGCTGCTGGATCAATCCGGCAACACAAGCCTGCTGGCGCAACTCAAGCGCGGCATCGAGAAAGAAGGCCTGCGTTGCAACAATCAGGGCATCATCAGCCAAAAGCCACACCCGAAAGGGCTGGGCTCGGCCTTGACACACCCTTCGATCACGACGGATTACTCCGAGGCACTGCTGGAATTTATCACTCCTGCGTATGAGTCAGGTCACGAAGCCATTGCCCATCTGGACATCGCCCATCGTTACGCCTTGAGCCAGATGGAAGCCGAGTTGATCTGGCCGAATTCCATGCCTTGTATTCTTCAGGGAGAAATGAGCGTTCCGATTGCGAATTACGGTTCATCCAACGTCGGCCAGCTCAAGCACATTTACCGTCATGGTCTGTGGCACCGCTATGGTCGAATCATGCAGTGCATTGCCGGCATTCATTACAACTTCTCTATTCCAGACGCCCTGTGGGACAAACTCAGGGAAACGGATTCTGATGCTGCCCAACTGTCGCGTCAGGATTATATTTCGGCGCGCTACTTTGGCTTGCTGAGAAACTTCCGTCGTTATTCCTGGTTGCTGGTGTATCTGTTTGGCGCATCTCCTGCGGTTTGCAGTACCTTTCTGGCCGGTCGTGAACACCAACTGGAACCGCTGCACAAACACACCTTGCACCTGCCATATGCGACGTCGTTGCGCATGAGCGATCTGGGCTATCAGAGCAATGCACAGTCCAGTTTGCGCGTTTGCTATAACCAGATCGAGACCTATATCGACACTCTGGGAGAAGCGGTGAATGTTCCGGTCGAGCTGTATCAGGGCATCGGTATCAAGGATGACAGCGGTCAGTACAAACAGCTGAATACCAACCTGCTGCAGATCGAAAACGAGTTCTACAGCGATGTGCGTCCCAAGCGAGTCGCTCGTAACGGAGAAAAACCGCTGGAAGCCCTCGGACAACACGGCGTTGAATACATCGAAGTCCGCTGTACCGACCTCAACCCGTTCCTGCCACTGGGCATTGACGTCCCACAGACCACGTTTATGGATTTGTTCCTGTGCTATTGCCTGTTCAAATCCAGCCCTGACAGTGACACGGCAGAATACGAACGCATGCAGTCCAACCTTCAATCGACAGTGATGGAAGGTCGCAAACCAGGCCTGATGCTGACCAACCACAATGGCGAGGAACAGCTGTTAACCGATTGGGGAACTGAGCTGCTGGATGACATGCGGGCGCTGGCTTCGCTGCTGGATCAGGCCAACGGTCACAGCTTCCACCTGGATGCGCTGAATCAGCAACGACTGAAGCTTGCGGACAGCAGCCTCACTCCGTCTGCTCAGGTTCTGAACGCGCTGACAGAACAACAGCTGGAATTCAGTGAGTTCACACTGCAACAGGCACTGGCTCATCGCAAGGTGTTGTCCGAGCCTCTGGACAAGGCAGTACGCAAGTCCTGGTCGGATGAAGCCGCAGCCTCCCTGAAGGCTCAGGCCGATCAAGAAGCCAGTGATACGCTGAGCTTTGATGACTTTCTGGCCAACTATCTGAAACGCTGATTTATCCCGCTTTCTGCGGAACCAATTCGTTTCAGGAGCGACAGACCAAGCACTCTGGATTCTGGCGGCATTAGCCTGTCGAGTCACAATTAACCGGAATAAGCCGTGATACACTCGCGGCTTTTGTTGGCCTGTCTACCTAGCGAATCATCCTATGAAACTGAAGCTGCTTCACTATGCCTATCTGCTTGGCTTTGCAACCTGTGCTGGCTTGCTGGCCACCGCTTACTACTTCGAGTACTACCTGTTTATGGAGCCGTGTCCACTGTGCATGGTGCAGCGACTTGCCACATTGCTGATTGGTCTCGGCTTCCTGGCCGCCTATGTTCTGGATGAATATCGCTGGCCCACACGCGTCGCTCTTGCCTTTGTCATCGCCTCTTCGGTGTTCGGCTATGTCACCGCCGATCATCATGTCTACCTGCAGAATTTACCCCCTGAAGAAGTCCCCGCCTGTGGCCCAAGTTTTGACTACCTGTTAGAAACCATGCCAATGGAAGAGCTATGGAAAGTCATGCTCCACGGTAACGGCAACTGCGCCGAAGTATCCTGGATGATGTTGGGCAAGAGCATGCCCGAATGGACACGCATTGTGTTCTTCTGGTTTGCCGTATCCGGCGTATTTGCCCTGGTCGTGCGCTGGCGGGAAGAAGAAAAGAACAAGGCAACTGATTGATTTCAGTGCCTTTTCTTGTGATTCCATGGATAAGTGGCTGCAATTGAGGCTTGCGCCGTCATTTTGTATCAGCCTATAGTCGAAGCGGTCAGAGCATAGAGAACAGGAGGCGAGCATGCTAAACCAGATTGAGACAGCCCAGGAACGTTGGGGTGGTGTGCACAAAATGATCGACACCTGGCTGAACAGTCGCAGAGAGCTGATCGTTCAGTACTATGAATTGTCATCATGCAAGCCATTGTCCATTGGCTCACAGCCGTTAGCCGACCGCATTCAGGCATTCTGCCAGTCGATGATGGACTATTGCTCTGCCGGTCACTTCGAGATTTACGAGCAACTCATGACCGAGGCACGGGAGTTTGATGACGGCGGTGTCGAATTCGCAGAAACCGTTGTGCCGGTTCTGGACCGATTGACTGGCCGCTGCGTCGATTTCAATGACCAGTATGATGCTGAATGCCCGTTCGACGCCCTGGCAACCCTACCGGATGAACTGTCTGCATTGGGTGAAACTCTGGAAGAACGTTTTCAGCTTGAAGACCAGTTGATTGAGCGCCTTCACAACGCACATCGGGAACAACTCAGCCCTGCCTGATTCGGACTACCGGCTCACTCAAAAAAACAGGGCGCGATTAGCGCCCTACTTCGTCAATCAATTTCGCCCTGTCATCCAGCACACCCTGTAACGCTTTGGCATTTTCTACCGCGTCCTGAGCGGCTCCCGGGTTCAATATCGCATTGGTTCCAGGCTTCGGAATTTCAGGTTTGAATTCCCTGGGGGCCGTCGCCGTTGTCGGTGCAACCTTGTCTGAGCGTAAAATATTCGCGGCTGTATCTACGTTGACCGCAATTTTGGCGACGCCTTCTGGCGGATTGTCACCAAATTGCCAGACACCGTCACCGTCTTGCCATTTGTAAAAGGTCTGACGGGTTTGTTCGGTTGAAATGGTGGTATCAATGTCGAGATCCATTAACGGCTTGCCATCTGGCCCTTTCATAAAATAGGGAAACGCAAACGCACCACCAACCAGAACTCCCAATATGATTATGTTTTTTGTTTTCAACATCTCAAAAGCTCTCCCTGGGTCGAGTTATTCCGTAGTTTAACTCATCAATTTCGGCAAAATATCAGTATTATTGCTCTAATTTGTGACTATCATTCCTTTCTATCTGACATTGGTCGATTTGGCCCAGAAGTACCTCCATCGCTTCCGATGCCAACACTGTTTCTACTTGTTGTTCGTCGAGTTGTCGCTCCAGTACCAGAGCCAGATTATCCTCCGCCAGCAGGCCGTCAGCATCCCATCGCTCTGCTTCAACAGCACTGAGTAACGAAAATACACCCGCCAATCCCAGCTGTTCAGATTCCAGCTCCAGAGCCTTCACCTGCCCACGGAAGTCGGCCAGATCCTGCCTGGGCAAGTGTCGTCTAACCTGACGCAATGGCATGATGACGTGATCACGCCAGCCCTCATAGTCTCTCAGGCCAGTGTCAAAATCGTCATCCCGAGGCCATTCAAAACCTTCTGAAGCCAGCCAGCATGCCGCCAATAGCAGCAGTACGTCGGCTCCCCAGTTGTCTTGTAATTCCAGCAGTGCGGTCTCGACTCCATCTCGCTGATAAAATTCCTGCGCAAACCACCACAGTGGGTTCTCCACTGGATCTGTGGCACACTCCGCCGCCATTGCCGTTACCTTATTATTTGTCTTGTTGGTTCATTATGATCGAATTTAATCAGGTTTCCCTTCAGCGGGGAACGCAAATGCTGTTGAAAGACGCATCCCTGCGGATTCACGACGGGCAAAAACTGGCTCTGATCGGCGCCAATGGTGCCGGGAAATCGAGTCTTTTTGCACTGTTGAACGCTGAACTGGGGGTTGATGGCGGTGATTTATCCATTCCGGCAAAGTGGCGAATTGCCCATATGGCCCAGGAAGTCGAAGCCAGTGAACGCTCTGCGCTCGACTACGCTATGGACGGAGACAGGCACTACCGGGTGATCGAAAACAACATTGCCAGCGCTGCCGACGACAATCAGCTGGCACACTGGCTGGATCAGATGGATCAGCACAAGGGTTATGAGGTACCGGTAAAAGCTGAACAATTGTTGCACGGCCTCGGTTTTTCCAACGACGATCTGAAGCGCTCGGTGAAAGACTTTTCCGGTGGCTGGCGCATCCGCCTGAATCTGGCTCAGGCTCTGATGATGCCATCCGATCTGCTACTGCTCGACGAACCCACCAACCACCTGGATCTGGAAGCCACCATGTGGCTCGAGGGATGGCTGCGCAAATACCCGGGCACCTTGTTGTTCATCTCGCACGACCGGGATTTTATCGATGGCGTGGCCAACAATATCGTCCACCTGTATGAACAGAAGCTGACGGTGTATCCCGGCAACTACAGTGCCTATGAGCGCATGCGCGCCGAGAAACTGGCCCAGCAACAAACCCTGTACGAGAAGCAGCAAACCCGTGTGGCTGAAATCGAGAAGTTCGTCAGTCGCTTCCGGGCCAAGGCCACCAAGGCCAAACAGGCCCAGAGCCGATTGAAAGAACTGCAGCGCATGGAGCTGATCGCACCGGCTCACGTTGATTCGCCGTTCCGGTTTGAATTTCCCTGCCATGAGCAGATGTCGACGCCACTGCTGACGCTGCAACAGGCCAGCCTGGGTTACGCCGACAAGCCCATTCTGCCCGATGTAAAAGTCTCCATTGTGCCCGGCCACCGCATCGGATTGCTTGGCCCCAACGGTGCGGGTAAATCCACCCTGTTGAAAACCTTGTGCGAAGATCTGCCGCTGATCACAGGCGAACGCACCCAGGGCGAGCACCTGCACATCGGTTACTTTGCCCAGCACCAGCTGGAATCACTCGATACCAGTGTCAGCGGCTCACTGATTCTGCAACGCATGCGTCCACAAGCCAGCGAACAGGAAATTCGAAATTTCCTCGGCGGTTTTGGTTTTCACGGTGATCGGGCACTGGAAGTGATCGAACCGTTTTCTGGCGGTGAAAAAGCCCGACTGGCGCTGGCTTGTGTGGCCTGGATGAAACCCAACCTGCTGATTCTCGATGAGCCAACCAACCATCTGGACATCGAAATGCGTGAAGCGCTGACGCTGGCGTTGCAGAATTTCCCCGGTGCCATCCTGATCGTCAGCCACGATCGTCACCTGCTCAAGGCCAGTGTTGATGAGTACTGGCTGGTTGACCATGGCAAGGTCACCCCGTTTGATGGCGACCTGGATGACTATCACAGCTATATGCAGGAACGCGAACAGGTCTCGCCAGACACCACTCAGAATGCCGAGGAATCCGCTGCTCCGGCCGTTTCGTCAAGTCAAAATCGTAAGGAGCAAAAACGTCTGGAAGCTGAACGCCGCCAACGACTGGCGCCCCTGCGTAAAAAGCAGCAAGCCGCTGAGAAGAAGATGGAGAAACTTCAAAGCCAGCTGGATGAGCTCGAAAACCAGCTTGCCGATACCGGCCTTTACGAGGATGCCCGCAAGGACGAACTGAAAACCCTGTTGGCGAAACAGGCAGATACCAAGGCCGATCTGGAAGAGATTGAAATGGCGTGGATGGAGCTGACGGAAGAGCTGGAAAACGCGGAATAACAACCGCCTGATCGTTAGTCATTCAAGCCCGCCCCGAAAGGCGGGCAACCAAACCTCACCAGAAGTGAGATTCAGACATCACACAATCGGACTGTTCAGGATTTTTTCTCAGGCCGTTTCCAGCCGGAAATATTGCGCTGTCGACCGCGCGCCACCGCCAGATGATGATCGTCGACCGGTGAAGTAATCACAGATCCGGCAGCCACTGTCACGCCAGCACCGATGTTGGCAGGTGCGACCAGGGCCGAGTTGGAACCGATAAAGGCCCCGTCACCGATAATGGTTTTGTACTTGTTCACGCCGTCGTAATTGCAGGTAATGGTGCCCGCGCCGACGTTCACATCTTCACCAATTTCCGCATCGCCAACGTAAGTCAGGTGGTTCACCTTGGAACCCTTGCCGACGAAGGATTTCTTGATCTCGCAGAAATTCCCGACCTTGGCCTGTTCCGCCAGTTCGGCACCCGGACGCAAACGTGCGTAAGGGCCAACAACACAATCGTTTGCTGTCGTGGCCTGTTCCACCAGACTGAACGCGTCAACACGCGTACCAGCCCCCAGACGAGCGCTCTTGATCACACAGTTCGGCCCAATGCGTACGCCGTCTTCCAGCGTGACGTCTCCTTCGAACACGCAACCCACATCGATAAACACGTCACGACCAACCGTCAGCGTGCCACGGACATCCACACGAGCCGGGTCGGCCATGGCAACGCCCTGGCGCAGCAAATCTTCCGCAACTTTGGACTGATACACGCGCTCCAGCTGTGCCAGCTGTACCCGGTCATTCACACCCTGCACTTCTTCTTCGGAAGAAGCGAAGATCGCGCGGACTGCCGTGCCTTCTTCTACTGCCATGGCCACGATATCCGTCAGGTAGTATTCGCCCTGGGCGTTGTTGGATGACAGGGCTGGCAACCAGCGATTAAGGTGCGCGGCGGACGCCGCCAGAATGCCGGTGTTGACTTCACAAATGGCCCGTTGCTCTTCCGACGCGTCCTTGTGTTCAACAATCGCCTGAATGTTCCCGGCATCGTCGCGAACGATGCGACCGTAACCGGTAGGATCATCCAGTTCCACCGTCAGCAGAGCAAGACCGCCCGGATTGTCAGTCTGATGATGGGTTTCAGCCAACAGCGCCGTCAGTGTCTCAGTGGTGATGAGAGGCACGTCACCGTACAGAACCAGTACCGTGGCGTCGTCGGCAACGTTCGGCATGGCCTGGGCCACTGCGTGTCCGGTACCGTTTTGTTCAGTCTGCATCGCCCACTGAATGTCGGCACCCTCGAAGGTTTGCTGAACTTTCTCTGCGCCGTGACCAATGACGACATGCTGCGTGGCCTGTTCCAGTTGCGAGGCACTGTCCAGTACGTGACCCAGCATGGGCTTGCCCGCCAGTGTGTGCAAAACCTTGGGCAAATCGGATTTCATGCGAGAGCCTTTGCCAGCGGCAAGGGTAACAACAGCCAGAGTCATGATGGACATCCTTTCTATAAGTCTTTGGAATTACCAGTGAGATGGAGCTTTTCTGAGTGTAGCCAGCGATATATTACGGTTCCACCATTCCCTTTAGCTCAGAATCAAACCCTGAGCCAGCTCAGTTACTCGGCCACTTTTGGCTCACTTTCAACACTTAAAGTAGCGGACAGGCACTGCTTCGCCTGTTTCGCCATGTCCACCAGCATATTGGCGTAGCCGTCCTGATCGAGAGCAATGTGCATCGCCAGAGGGTCCAGTTCACCGCGACCGATATCCAGTCCATCAGTCAGGCGATTCACCAGCGCCGGAGAAAATTCAGGTTCGCTGAACACACACACCACGTCACCCCGTTCAAGTTGCTTGCGCATCTGACGCAAGGTGCGCAATCCGGGACGGTGTTCAGGCGACAGCGTAAAAGCCCCCAGCTGATTCAGCTGCAGGGCATTGACCCAGTGGTCATACGCGCGGTGGAAAACAAAAAAACCGCGCGACTGCAGCCCCGACAATTGCTCGTCACTCTTTTTCAGGGCTTCATCAACCGACCTGGCAAACGGAGCCGCATCCTGTTTCAGATACCCTGCCAGACGCGCCTGCAGCTGCTTCACCAACTCGGGAGCGAACCACAGGTGCGGATCTGACGTCATTCCAGGCGTTCTGAAATCGGCGGCGTTCAACCAGATTTTTTCAGGCCAGCGCTTGGCGAAACCACGCAGGTACGGTTCGTTGTCCACACCGGACCAGACGATGATGTCCGCCGACTGTATCAGGTCGATGTCTGACGGGCGCAAACTGAAATCATGGGGCGTCATGCCGGGTGGAACCAGCACCTTGAGACGTTCGTTCGGAACGATCGACGCGGCAACCAGCGCCAGCGGATGAACACTGGCCAGAACCACAGGTTGATCCGGGCGCGCTTGGGCATTCAGGGAAGTCAGGCCAACGAGCAGCAAGCCCAGTGACAGCAAATAATTGATCATTGTTTATCGCCGGAGGTGTCGTAGAATCGCAACATTATAACCGAAGGTCAGAAGAATGACTCAGAACGTATACCGTCCACACGATCATTCCACTTGCATTGATAACGCTATGGAACAGGCCAAAGCGGTATGCGAGCAGAACGGTGCACGGCTTACGAAAGTCCGTCAACGGGTGCTCGAACTGGTCTGGAGCAGCCACAAGCCGGTCGGTGCCTACGACCTGCTGCCTCTGCTCGCCAACGAGGGCTTTAACTCTGCCCCGCCAACGGTTTACCGGGCGCTCGATTTCCTGCTCGAACTCGGTCTGATTCACCGCCTCGCCTCACTGAATGCTTATGTCGGTTGTTCACATCCGGGACATGGCCGTGCCAGCTGCTTTTTTCTGTGCCAGAGCTGCGGCAAGGCACAAGAGCTGGAGAGCCAGCTCTACGATGACCTGTCCACCCGCGTTGAATCCACACTCGGCGTGAAAATCGATCACCAGATCACCGAATTATCAGGCATCTGTCCCAGCTGCCTCGACCAATCCTCATGAGCTCAGATGCCCTGATCAGCGCTCACAACCTGTACCTGAATCGTCAGCACAAACAGGTGCTGGATAATGTATCGCTGCAAGTACTGCCCAGGCAAATCATCACTCTGATTGGCCCCAATGGTTGTGGCAAGTCCACCCTGCTCAAGGTCTTGCTGGGTCTGGAAAAAGCCGATTCTGGTGAGGTGATTCAGCGACAGGGACTTGGTATCGGCTATATGCCGCAGCGCCTGGCACTGGAACCCAGACTGCCGCTCACCGTGGACGGGTTTCTGAAACTGGCCAGAGGCGCCAGACAGGTACACATCGACTCCTGGCTGGAGCGGCTGGAAATTACCACGATACGCAATCAGGATGTCCAGGCACTTTCCGGCGGTGAGTGGCAGCGCGTACTGCTGGCTCGTGCCCTGCTGATTCAACCCGATATCCTGATGCTGGATGAACCGGTTCAGGGCGTTGACGTACAGGGCCAGATGGCGCTGTATCAGCTGATTCCACAGCTGCGGGACGAGCTCGGCTGCGCAGTTTTAATGGTCTCCCACGATTTGCACCTGGTCATGGCAGCCACTGACGAAGTGATCTGCATGAACGGTCATATCTGCTGTTCCGGCCATCCCGATACCGTCACGCTGGATCCGGCCTATCAACAGTTATTCGGCCAGCCACTGGCACACTACACCCACCACCACGACCATCAACATTGTCTTGACGGACATATCGAACCGGCGCAACCGACAGAATGAACTGGCTTACTGACATCTGGTGGCTGCCCGCGCTCTTCAGCGGTGTCCTGCTGGCCGCCATAACCGGCCCACTCGGCAGCTTCGTAGTCTGGCGTCGAATGGCCTTCTTTGGAGACACTCTGGCACACGGTGCCTTGCTGGGCATCACACTGGGTATTGTTGCCGAGATTGATCCGGTGATCGCACTGATGCTCAGCTCGGTCATATTGGCGGTGCTGTTGTATCCACTTCAGCGCACCTCAGCGCTTTCCGCTGATACCCTGCTCGGGATTGTTTCCCACAGCATGCTGGCCATCGGACTGGTGACCCTGAGCCTGACCGATGGCATTCGCGTCGATCTGATGGGGTACCTGTTCGGCGACCTGCTGGCCGTCGACTACACCGATGTACTCTGGGTCGCTGCCATCGGTGTGACGTGCGGCGGGCTGATGTTTGCCAACTGGCGTGGTCTGGTCGCTGCCACCGTGAGTCAGGAACTGGCGTCGATTGATGGCTACCCGGTCAGAAAACTCAATCTGATGCTGGTGATCATGCTGGCACTGACTGTCGCTCTGGCGATGAAGATCGTCGGTATTCTGCTGGTCAGCGCGCTGTTGATCATTCCTCCGGCAGCCGCACGAGCGCTGTCCCGCACTCCCGAACAAATGGCCTTGATCGCCAGTGGACTCGGCATTCTGGCCGTGCTGTCAGGCATGGCTGCCTCTTTCCAGTGGGACACACCGACCGGCCCCAGCGTGGTCGTTGCAGCAGCGACGATGTTTGTCTGCAGCCTGATGATCAGGCGTTCCTGAACAACACCGGACCCTCCGGCAGGGTCTGGCAGGTATTGTTCAGGTATCGGTAAAATCCTGATAGCGTCGAAAACGACGCTTCAGTGCAGAGCGGATGTGCTGGTTAGGGGCCGCAGACAATGCTTTCCCGGCACTGCCGTTGCCATCGTCCATGTGACCTGAGCGAAAGCAAAGATCGGCCTTGACGGCATACCAGTAATACGAACACTCAAACCATCCCGGCAGTACCATCGTACTCAAAACAGCCAGCCCTGCTTCGGCATCCTGATGTTCCGCCAGCGCCAGTGCTCTGCCCAGGCGATACATGGGCGACGGTGCCAGTCGCTCCAGCAGTTCATAGGATGATGCTATTCGCTCCCACCGGGTTTGCTCAAACGAACTGGCCATACAGTGTTCCGCAGCGATACCGGCTTCGATGTGAAACCGGCTGAGTTGTTCTCCCTCGGCGGCCTGATTCAGCAGCGCCAGTCCCGTCACGATCAGGCCCCAATCCCAGTCATTGCGTTGCTGATGCTCCAGCAATACCAGCGCGCCATCATGATCCTGTCGCGTTGTCAGCCGTGCCCGGTGCAAGTACATAAGCGCCAGCAAAGCTCGAGATTCGGGGTGCTGACCCGCCCGGCTTTCAACCAGCAGGTGTCCAAGCCGAATCGCTTCGTCGCAGAGGTCTTTTCGAATGGCGAGGTCCGGATGAGAAGACAGGTAACCTTCAGTGAACATCAGATAAATCACCTTGTGTACCTGCTCCAGCCGTCGCTCGGTTTCAGCATCGTTCAGTTGCCCAGACAAATCGGCATCCAGACGGAGCTGCTGTCTGGCGCGAGAAAACCGCTTGTAGGCATTGGCTTCAGACATAAATAATCGGGCTGCAATTTCAGCGATGCTGAAGCCACACAGGCTCTTGAGGGTGAAAACAAGCTGGGAATGAACCGGAAGGTCAGGATGACAACTGGCGAACAGCATTTTAAGAAAGGCATCCGTCAGCTCCCCGCCAAAACCAATCGGGGGGTCGGCGAACGCCTCAACGTCTGGCAACACCTCTGAGGCTTCACCGGCCCCCAGTGTTTCCAGTAACTGCTGACGACGGCGCTGCGCACGGAATTCCGACACCAGCCGACGCTCGGCGACACGATACAACCAGGCTGAAGGAACCTCCGGTTCGCCACTATGCGGCCAATGTTCCAGTGCCTTGAGCAAAGCATCCTGAACCGCGTCTTCGACAGCAGCAAGATGCCCCACACCCAAACGGCGGGTCAGTAACGCCACGAGAGGTCCATACTCGTGACGAAACAGGTGCTGATTCACTGGGTACTGATTTCTCGAATCTCGATGCTGGTCCCCGGATTCGCAACCATCGGGCTGGCCTGGATGACGGCGATCGCCTCTTCCAGTGATGCGGCAGACAGCATCATATAGCCACCGAGAATTTCCTTGATCTCAACAAAAGGGCCATCAGCCACGGCATCGTGTCGAACAACGGCACCTTGCTGACTCAGCTTGCCGCCCATATCGAGAATATTGTCAGCGTACTTCTGCTGCCAGTCTGCAAATCGGGCATACATAGCCTCCATTTCTGACGGCGAGGGCTTCTCACAGCCCCCGGACTCACTGCGCAGCATGCAAAGGTACTTGTTGCTTGTCTGATCGTTCATGTCATCACTCCTGAATCTGTACGTAGAGGTATCAGCAACGGTTTGTTTGCTGACAACAGAATGACGTTTGCGAACAGCCAGGTTGGACACTCTGCAGCCGCTTTTTGCCAATACAACCGATTGCGTCCCTTTCGATACTGGCTCCGGTCGATACTGGCTCCGGTGATTACAAGCGTTGCAGCAACTCGGCTTTTTTACTGGAGAATTCCTGATCCGTAAGAACACCAGCAGCATGCAGGCTGGCGAGTTTTTCAATCGCATCCAGAACCTCGGCGGTATTGGTCGCAGAAACCGCATCATTGGTAGCAGCAGGCATGCTGTTGGCCGGAACGTTTTCAAACGGCGCTGCCGAAGCGGCGTTAACAATCGGTTCTGGTGACGTCGCTGGCGCGGATGAAGGGCCCATAAACGGATTGAATCCCGACAAAATGGGCAGGTTTTCCAACCAGACGTTGCCGTACTGGCTGCTGAACGTCAGCGACATGCCATTGCCCTGCTGCTGACTGACACCAGAGATCATGTGATCGCCCGTGTCATAGGTGCTGACTTCCCCGTTCATTTCCAGTGCCAGACGCCGACAATGTGGAAAGATCGCATAGCGAATGCCGTTCTGCGCCCCGGATGATGCCGGAGAACCCCATTCACCGGGCCACCAGTTTGGCCCTGTTCCTGACCGGTTGATCGCTGGCGGCTGGAAAATCATTCCTTGTTGCATGGCATTGGAAAGCTCACCGCACAGATTACTGACTGTACTCTGCAGCTGGTTGTTGAACATATCCCCGACCATGGTCATGCCGCCCTGCATCCACTGACCACCACCACCCAGTTCGGGGCAGTAGAACTGGGCCATGGTGCCGTTGCCGTTGCACACTGCCTCGGCCATCGTGATCACGCTTTCGGGCATCAGGCTGTAACGCAAGGCCAGATCATTCACCAGCCGTTGACCATACTCTGTGAGTGGGTTCATTGCGTCTCTCCTGCCTTCAATTAATGTAACCGCAGGCTAACAGGAATAGCTTCCGATGTTGTGACAAACGGGTACCGCCTGTCGCCTTCTTCAAAATTCGTACGAGGCAGCTGACTCAGCCAGAATTTCAAATGCCTCCACCAATGCATCCCGTTTGAAGGGCGGCTCGATATAGCCACGGTATTGCCAGCTGTCGTCCACCAGCATCAGGTTGCTGGAATGATCCATCAGGTAAGCCATTCCATCTTCTCGTTCGACCCGGGCGTAAAAACCGTTGAGCTGCTCGGCCAGTCGCTCCAGCGACGCGACGTTGCCCGTCATGGCCATGAATTCCGGATTAAAGTAGGCCAGGTAAGGGGCCAGGGATTCCGGCGTATCGCGCTCTGGATCAATGGATACAAACACCACCTGAACGCTTTGCTGCGCTTGTGGAGACAGTTTTTTCCAGACCCGATTGAGATCCGCCAGTGTCGTCGGGCAAATGTCCGGGCAGAAGGTGTAGCCGAAAAAGACCAGACGCCAACCCGGTTTAAAGCTCGACTTGTCCACCGCATTGCCATGCTGGTCAATGAACTGAAAGTCATCCACCGCCAGCCCCGAGCCAAACAGTGTCACTCCGGGCACCGTATTCAGATCGGTTTGCGTTATGCTGCCGCGAAACAGCCCGGTACCCAGAGCAATGACCAGCAGCACGCCCAACACGGCTGCCTGATGGGTTGATTTCATGTGGTTCCCCTGCCTCAAACACGTTGCGGAAGTATATCAGTCATGCCCTCGGACTCTGCCTCATCCACTCCCCACTGGCGTGCGACACAAGGTCGCATCCTGCAGATTGCCTGGCCGGTGATGCTCAGCAATATCACAGTGCCTTTGCTAGGCCTGGTGGACGCCGCGATTCTCGGACATTTGCCGGATGTGCATCACCTCGGCGCGGTGGCGATTGGGGCGCAGCTGTTTACCCTGCTGTGCTGGAGCTTCTCTTTTTTGCGCATGGGCACCACCGCGGCCAGTGCACGCACGGCGACGCCGGACGATGCCCTGGACGCGCTGAAGCAAAGTCTGTGGCTGGCGTTGCTGCTGGTGGTTCCGGTTCTGATGCTGGCGCTAACGCTGCTGATTCCCGTACTGCTGCCGATGATGGGCGCAACGACTCTGGTGGAGCAGGGCGCCCAGCAATACCTGGCCATTCGCGTCTGGTCGGTACCCGCCACCTTTGCCCAGTATGTGATTCTGGGCTGGTTTATTGGGCAGGGAAAAACCCGGGTACCGCTGATACTGATGACGGTGACCAATCTGGTCAACGCCGCTCTGGACTACCTGTTGGTGTACCACTTTGACATGACCAGTGACGGCGTAGCGCTCGGCAGTGTCTGTGCCGACTACACCAGTCTGGCGCTGGGCATCTGGTTCATCCGACGAGAAGGCCTGACTCGACTGGGACACCTTCCGTCCTGGCAACGGCTGTCACCGTTGGTTGAGGTCAACAGTGATCTGTTCGTGCGGACAACTCTGCTGCTGGGCGTGCTGGCGTTCTTTCACGCCCAGGGAGCACAACAGGGCGATCTGATTCTGGCCGCCAACAGCCTGTTGCTACTGATTGCCAATGCTCTGGATGGCTTTGCCCACGCCGCAGAAAGCCTGATTGGCAGGGCTCTGGCCAGTCACCAGTTCGGTGCGATCAATCAGCTGATTGGCCTGACAGGCCTGAATTCGCTGCTGATGGCCCTGCTGCTGACACTGGGGTTCGTGAGTCTGGACGGCCAGCTCTGGCTGTGGCTCAGCGACAACCCGGATCTGCTTCCTGTCATGGCGGATTATCAGTGGTATCTGTTCGCGCTTCCTCTGGTTGGCGTCGGCAGTTTCTGGGTCGATGGCCTGTGCATCGGCAGCGGAGCAACCCGCCTGATGCGAAATGTGATGATTCTGTCGATCGCACTGGTTTTTGTGCCCCTCTGGTGGTTTGGCCAGGCGATGGGAAATCACGGTTTGTGGATGGCATTTCTGGCCATGTTGATTGCCCGCTTTGTATTCGCAATCAGTATTGTTTATGGTCTGATACGACACCCAGTGCGTTACACTCCTGACGCATAAACGTCAGCGATGAGCCTGATTAAGGGGCTTTTGAAGAAAGTATTCACTCACGGCTTTTAGAATATTTAACGAAGCTTTAATAACTATTTGGTCTTTTGAGCACTTTTCGGTCAACTATACTGAGACCAAATACAGAATATCCACCAACAACAACGATAGCTTCAGAACCTTGTTGTGTAGCCATTGGCCCGGATCTTTACCCGGGCTTGTAGTCAATCGGCACCAGGCAAAAACCATGAATCTGTTCGTCAACACCTCAGCAGTCCAGTCAGGGATTTCCTAAATGGGAGGGAACCATGCGTAAGCCATCCAACAGCGCTTCTCGCTACGGCCAGCACCGAGTGCCCCAAGCGACGCTGGAACATCACATTGATAAGGCGATTCTCAGTCTCTCAACCATGATCCATATCCCGGAAGAACACGCTCCAACACATTTAAACCGATTCATCACCGACTATTACCAATACATGCAACGGGAATTCCGCTCCTGGTCAGAGCTGGATGACACAGCGCCGGGCATGCCCGGCCTGCAACTTCATCTTGAACGCCACCAGGACGACAGCTCTCATCCCCAGCTCGATCAGCTGGGTGAGGCCTACATTGCCATGCGGGTATTGGAAGAAGTCAACGACCACTACATTGGCAAGAATCAGCAGCCACTGACTCGCTACGACGTCAGCATCGCCAATGTGATCGCCGGAACCCTGCTGGGCGAACACGGAACCGACCGTGCCGAACAAATCGTTAACCGTCTTCTGGATGAATGGAACCGCAAGCGCGACGGGTCAACAACCACCGGTGACGCTTCATCGAGCAACGCCGGAACTGCACGCATTTACTATCAATGGCCCTGTCTGGCCAGCCAGTTTGGATTCTCCAGCTCATTGGCCGACCTGCCTACTCTGGAGGGTTTGCAGGTATCCGCTGGAGAATAAAGTCCAGCAAGGCCCTGATACGGGAGCTGCCACGCATATCCTTGTGATAGACGAACCACATTTTGGTCGGTTCTGACAGGATGCCCAGCTCCACCTGCTGCAGGCCTTCAATGGAAACGGAATTCACATCCCGCCATTCCAGACCGCCAATCCCGACCGGGCCAATGCCCATGCCAGCCCTCACAGCTGCAAAAATGTCCGGGAAACTGTTGCTCTGGTACACAATCCGGGCCGGATCAACCTGTTCAACCACCTCCTGAATACCGGAAATATGCTGTTTCCTGCCTGTGGGCAATACCCAGGAATGCTGATTGATGCCCGCCATTGACTCCGGTACACCGTGCTCTGCAACGTAATCCGCCGATGCATAAAACCGCTGTGGAAACGACAGCAAATAGCGTGCAATCAAATCGGGTTCGGTAGGCTCCTCCCCCATCCGGATACTGACGTGCACATTGCCTTGCGCCAGTGACAACACTTCATCTGTCGCAACAATCTGCAAGCGTGTGTGGGGATACTCCTTGCGAAACTCCCTTAGCAAGGGCGAAAAGAAGCCGGAAAAGTCCGACACTGTGGATAACTTCAGCGTCGCTGATGGCACACTCTCCATCACAGACAGAGCCGCCACCAGGCGCTGCATGTCTTCGTTCAGGGGCGTCATTCGCTGTAGCAGCAGGCGCCCTGCTTCGGTCATTCGATAGCCGCGTTGATGACGGATAAACAGCCGTGTCCCCAGGGATTTTTCCAGACGATTGATGCGCCGCAGGATCGTCGAGTGATTCATACCGAGCTGCTCCGCACTGCGGCTGAGACTGCCGCTTCCGGCCACATCGTAGGCCACCCTGAGATCATCCCAATTGACGGATTCTTCTGCCACTTGCTGCGTCCTCACGTAAGCGTTCCGGGGGTATCTGGCGGAACAGACAGTCTATTTTTACTGTGCATTTTTGCACAGAAGTTTTCTGAGAATAGCAACTATTAGCAGACGTTGGGATTGCGTAAGGTTGCAGATATTGTTTACGCAGGAGTTCAACATGATTCGCAATACCGCATCTGGCTATGGCGTCGTAGCCATTGCCTTGCATTGGCTGATGGCACTGGCCATTTTCGGCATGTTCGGACTCGGTCTTTATATGGTGGAGCTGACCTACTACGACAGCTGGTACCGTGGCTCACTGGAACTGCACAAGTCGGCGGGGGTCATACTCGCCTTTGTATGGATGTTCCGACTGGTATGGCGTCAGATCAATACTGTGCCCACCGGACTGTCCCAAAAACCGATTGAAAATCTTGCTGCCCATCTGGCGCATCTGGCGATTTACGCCCTGCTCGCGGCGCTGTTTGTCAGTGGTTACCTGATTTCCACCGCCGACGGTCGCAGCATTGATGTGTTCGGCCTGTTCGAACTGGGTGCCACTCTCACCGGTGACAACCAGGAAGACGTTGCTGGCGACATTCACGAAATTCTCGCCTGGCTGCTGATGGGGCTGATTGGCGTGCACATGCTCGCGGCACTCAAGCACCATTTCGTCGAAAAAGATCGAACGCTGTCACGCATGATCAAACCCGAATAATTGAATCCGCTATAACCAGAAAGACTTTCACTCAACAGGAGAACGATATGAAAAAGTTACTGCTTGCTGCCGCCTTCTCAGCCGCTGCGATGACCGCAGGATTGGCCAACGCTGCAGACTACCAGGTCGACGTAAAAGGCGCTCATGCTTCCGTTAACTTCAAAATCCAGCACCTGGGTTACAGCTGGCTGACTGGCCGTTTCAACCAGTTTGATGGCCAGTTCCAGTGGGATGCCAACAAGCCGGAAGCTGCAGCAATTGAAGTAACCATCGATACCGCCTCTATCGACTCCAACCACGCTGAGCGCGACAAGCACCTGCGCGGCGGCGACTTCCTGGACGTGAAAAAGTACCCAACGGCTACTTTCAAAAGCACCAGCTACAAGCCGACCGGCAAAACCGAAGGTGT
Organism: Oceanospirillaceae bacterium; assembly: GCA_002723385.1. Taxonomy (GTDB): domain Bacteria; phylum Pseudomonadota; class Gammaproteobacteria; order Pseudomonadales; family Oceanobacteraceae; genus Oceanobacter. The sequence continues at coordinate 40,083 of PBNY01000025.1, forward strand.
TCTGACTGGCGACCTGACTCTGCACGGCGTGACCAAGCGCATCAGCTTCCCGGTGACCAAGCTGGGTGAAGGCAAAGACCCATGGGGCGGCTACCGCGCCGGTTTCGCAGGCAGCACCAAGCTGAAGCTGTCCGACTACGGCATCGATTACAACCTGGGTCCTGCCTCTACCCACGTTGAAATGGAACTGCACATTGAAGGTATTCGCCAGTAATTATTTGCCTGGCTCCAGCCTTCCAGACCGGCATCGACCGATGCCGGTTTGCCAATGTTGATTTTGTGAACAACGTCCCGCATTTCGTCCCTGCTCCCTTTTCGACGGCCTCACTGGCGGCATAATCCTGTATCCCACGTTAGCTGCGTCCACTAACACTCGTCAGGTGAGATCGTGTTTCAACGTTTGTGTGCCGTAACCCTGGTTACCTTGTTGACCAGCTGTTCTCTGTTGCCGGAGCAATCGGGCCTGTCGGATATTGGCTTTTTACGCTCATTGCTCGAACAGCAGCCTCATCAGCCTGCCATGGAAACCCTGATTCCTGCGGATCACTCATACCCCGCACTCACCGCCAATTATCGCGTCAGCCCGGATTCACCGGACATTCATTTGGGAATGCGTTTGCAATGTCTGGAGCAGGAAAGAAATCTGCAGCTGGAAGCCGATCTGGATGATCTGCTGATTCTGGTTTGTGGCAAGGAAGCCCAGGTCGGTTTTATCTATCTGGCATCGGAAGAGATTTTTCTGCAGGAACGCTCACAGCCAGAGCGTCATATGTATCTGAGCCTGTTTCAGCTCGACCAGCCGCTGACGGAAGCTCTGGTCGACAGTCTGGTGCTGGAATTCGGAGCCAGTCAGATTCGCTCCATGAACACCCCTCATCACCATCAACAACGCCCGATCAACGATCCCTACATCGACCCGGACATCCTGCACCGGTTACTCAGCCAGCTGATGAAGGTGAATCCACACAGCTGATCCGGCAACCGGTTTCAGGCGGTCAGACTAGCGCAGCTTGTCGACCAGCGTCGCGGCCAGTTCAGTACCCAGCTGCTCCGCCACGGCGGAGGCCGCTTTCTGGCGCGCCAGATCCTCCAGCCCGGATACTCCCTTGGCAGTCTGATTAAACGAGCTCAATGCACGACCACTGGCGTCTCGAATGGTCAGACGACTGTTAGCGAACACATACACACGCCCGTTCTGCTGTTTGTCGGACAACTCGGTGGTCAGATCCATCACCAGATCTGCAGAACTGTCCCGATCCGAGATATTCAGACCCTGCTCGGTCAGTGCTTCCAACACATCGCCGATCATGGCCGCTGCTGCGTCATTCAGTGGATTAAGCACCACACGCAACTTGTCCAGATTCTGATAGATGCGCTGCTGCAAGGCGCGATGCTCTGGCGACAACGCCGGTGAGGTATGGTTCTGGCTCACCAGCTCCAGCTGACTGGCCAAAGCATCCCGGCGTGCAAACAGGTCCAGCGCAGGAAGCAGACTTCTGAGAGCATCCAGAGGGGCTTTGTTATCCACATTGGCACGATCCATCAGCGTCACAAACTCATCCAGCTCACTCTCGACCTCACCAATCAGGCGGCGGAAACGGGCCGATGCCGCCGCGCGATCCAGCTCCACCAACGCATAGGCAAAACCATTGACCAGCTCGGAATCCGCCAACACCGCATCTTCAAGCTCCACGGGCTTGACCTGGCTGCGAACGTGGTTGCGAACGTTCTTCTGTACCTGAGTCAGCTGGCCGGTACCACGGGTTTCCGTGGTCGTGCTGCTGAAGTCGCCCGACACTGTCACCCGCAACTGGCTCACCAGATCAATACGGCCCAGTTCGGTCGCTCGACGCACAGCATCAGCTGGATCGGCCAGCACTTCGATACTGCCAACACCGTAGGCCATGCCCGTTCGCTGAGGAGGCTGCAATGCCCAATCGGGCACTTCGATCGCTGCCTGGGCACGTTCCGCCGCCGACTTTTTGGCCTCGGCTTGCTGATGCGATGCACAACCGCCCAGAGCTGTTCCCAGCGCGGCTGCCATCACCAGCATGGCCAGTGTTGACTGTTTCATAACTCAGAACCCGAATGATGATTTCTTCTGGAATTTCTGGATCTTCTTCTGACCGTTCCAGACTTCCAGGTTGGACTCCAGATCGATCAGCTTGAGATCCACCTGATAGAAGGTCACGCGCTTGTTATCGACCTTGTCCACCAGCGAGTTAACACTGCCGGACAATGCGAAATCCGCTGCTTGTTCCTGGCCCTGTTGCTTGGCCTCTTTGGCGTTTAGCTCCTGATCCAGGCGTTCTTCACGCACCGCTTCACGCTCTTCACCACCCGCAACGAAGGCGGCTTTGCCAGAACGAATCACACTGCGCTTGATATCGTTCACAAAAGTATCCAGTGCGATGTGCTCGTGAGACTTGTTGGCGATGCGCTGGATGATGACGGTCGGCAGACGATCGTTCTGCAGTTCGAACTGGCTGGCCCATGGGAAGGACAGCATGTCGGCGATCATTTCTTCCGCCACCAGGCGTGAATCGGTGGCATTCCAGCGATCGGACAGCGCCACTTCTTCCTTGGCATCAATGCGCTTGACCTCTGTGCTACCACAGCCTGTCAGGCCGGATACGGCAGCGACGCCCATCAGTGTCACTGCAACAGACTTGGAGATGTATTTCATAGGTTGTCTTCCTGTGAACAAACAGATTGGTGGTTTCTATCGCTTCTGATCCGGCAAGGAACGAACTTGCCAGATGACTATTTTATCGGCTTCCAGCTGTTTGCTGGTCTGCTCCTGAGACATCTGCCCCGGAGCCAGATTCGACGCCAGCTGCAGCTGGTACTCGCCCGGCTCCAGTGCCACTCGACGAATCCGGATGTCATTAGGCAACAACAACCAGCTACGGGTTTCCGACGCCTCGGTCAGTTGGGTCGCCAGCTTGCCCGCCAGCGCCAGCAAGCTGCTGCCCTCGCCTTTCTTATCGGTCAAACCGAATGCCTGTGCAGTCAGCAACTTCACCGCACTGCGGGTCAGCGCCTGATGCACGTCGTCGTTGGCATTGACCATACGTTCCTGAATCCCCAGCTGAGCCGGACTGGCCGCCTTGATCATACGGCTTGGCTGGACAGCGTTCTGACCGTTACTGGCGCTCACCGTCAAGGTCGAATCGCCCATCACTTCCGGCACCGAATAGTAGGGCACGGTAATTCTCAGTGAGGCACCCACGGCCTGATCCAGCCCCAGTTCCTGGGCAACGTTCCAGGCCGGGCCGAGTAAAATGGTCTTGGTAAACGGGTTGTAGAATTCCGGCAGATGCTGCCCATCCAGGAACGACGTCAACGCCTTGTAGATTCCCTTGTCAGCATAGAGCAGATAGAACCAGGCCAATGCGTCCCTGTCCTCAAAACCCACATATGGCTGCATCTGGAAGGCCCGCAAGGTCGGGTTGGCCCACAGTTCCAGACTCATTTCCTTGAGTTCGGGCGCCAGTCCCTTGTGTTCGATCACCAGCAGCTGGGCCTTGCCGTCCCAGCTCGCCAGCTCATCGCGTTTGGCTTTGGAGAGTTTCTGCTTCGCCAGTCGCGGCCATTCGGATTCATAACCTCCGGCCCGTCGCATCACCCGAACGGTGTCGAACCAGGCTTGTTCAATCATGACGGTATCGAGGCGGAATTGTTTGGCGTAACCACCTTCATAGGCTTCGGCGGATTTGCGATAGCTAATACGCGCATTATCCAGTTCGCCATTCATTTCGAAGGTCACACCGGCCAGATAATGCGACAGAGCATCATCGCGGAAGCGGAAATCATCCGTATCGATATTGCCGTTCAACTTGTTGAAGATGTTGAACACCTTGTAGGAGGTTTTCTCCTTGTCTTCGCGGCGTTCGTCGTAGTCACCCTCTTCGTCGTTAAGGCTGTTGAGGCGGATATTCATGCGGCGAATTTCAACTCGTGCCCCTTCAAGGGCATTCAGGCGTTCATCACGACGGGTTTCTTTCTGGGCAATCGCGATGTAGTTGAGGGCCTTGAAGTAGTTGAGATAGAGCTTTTCGTGGGTCGTGCCCGCGTAGGAACCCTGACGAGGATTGGAGAGCAATTCAAAGAATTCACCGGTCAGGCTGGACGTTTCGAGATTTTCAGCGATCCGTTCAGCGTTTCCCAGCAGCCGGTTACTGCCAACGTAGTCGCCTTGCAGGTGCTTGATCACACCCAGCTCAAGAAAGTACAACAGGCGATCGTCACCGGAATCTGACAGCGTTTTCTTTAACGACGCTTCGGAGGCGTTCCAGTCACCACGACGAACATCTTTCAGCACGTCCTGAACATCGGCACCGTAGGTGGCACAGCCCTGCACGACCACAATCGCCAGCAGGCATAACCACGTCCATCCCGACTGCAACGGATTCCTTGCCATCGACATCTCCAGTTCCGGAATTGAGCTAAAAATATGAGCCGCAGTCTAGCGGCCCACACGATTGGATTCCAGACGAGCCATCAGCCGCTCGTCAGGATGTGCATCAGTCGTCCAGACCGATGATCTTCAGCGGTTTTTCTTCGTCATCCAGCAACACCTTGCCATCAACCGGTGTCACTCGTGTTGCCAGCTCCTGGGATTGACGATCTTCTTCGGCCTGCTCGGTGGAGGTCTGGACAAAACCACAGCTGACACATTCGCGCACTTCTTCGCCCGCGTCGTTGGTGTACATCACCGTTTTATCCATTTCTGCACACTTGGGACAAACAGCACCGGCGATAAAGCGGCGCGGACGTTTTGGCGTGGTCATCAGGCAATCTCCTCATTCACTTCAATGCCGCAATGACGCAGCAGTGGTTCTACAGACGGTGAACGGCCCCGGAAGTTCGCAAACAGTTCGGAGGCTTCGCGGCTACCACCCTGACTGAGAATTTCGTCCAGAAAGCTCTGGCCGGTCTCGGCGTTGAAGATACCTTCTTCTTCAAAGCGGGAGAAGGCATCCGCGCTCAACACTTCCGCCCATTTATAAGAGTAATACCCGGCAGCGTAACCACCGGCAAAAATGTGGGTGAAACCGTGCTGAAAGCGACCAAACGGCACTGTCGGCACCACAGTGACCTGAGATCGCACATCGTTCAGCAACGCCTGAACATCCAGCGGCTCGCTGCGATACTCATGGTGCAAATGGAAATCAAACAATCCAAACTCCAGCTGGCGCATGGTACCCATGGCGCTCTGGAAGTTTTTCGCCGCCAGCAGTTTATCCAGCAGCGCCTGTGGCAGCGGCTCACCCTGATGCTGGTAATGACCAGAGATAAACGCCAGTGCTTCCGGCTCATAACACCAGTTCTCCAGGAACTGGCTTGGCAGCTCGACCGCATCCCAGGCAACACCGGCGATGCCACTCACCGCCGACACGTCCATACGGGTCAGCATGTGGTGCAGGCCATGGCCAAATTCATGGAACAGCGTGGTCAGTTCATCGTGAGTCAGCAACGCAGGCTGATCGCCAACCGGCGGCGTGAAGTTACACACCAGATAGGCCACTGGCAATTGCACTCCAGAATCCGCCAGACGACGGGTTCGACACACATCCATCCAGGCACCACCACGCTTTTTCTCGCGGGCGTACAAATCGAGATAGAAGGCCGCCAGCGGCTCGCCGTCTTTGGTGACATTGAAGAAACGTACGTCTGCGTGGTAGCGATCAAACTCGGTCTGTTCCTCAAACTGCACACCAAACAGGCGTGAGACCGTCTCGAACATGCCCTTGATGACGGTATCCACCGGCAAATACGGACGAATATCTTCCTGTGAAATCGAATAACGCTGCTGACGCAACTTCTCGGCGAAGTAGGTCACGTCCCATGGCATCAGTTCATCGGCACCAAATTCACCATCAGCCTGACACTCGTTAGCGAACTGGCTCAGCTCGGCAAATTCACGCTGTGCCTGAGGCTTGGCTTTCAGGGCCAGATCGTTGAGGAAACCGAGCACCTGATCCGCCGATTCCGCCATTTTGCTGGCAACCGAATATTCGGCGTAGCTTTCAAAACCCAACAGTTGCGCCATTTCATAACGCAACTGCAAAATCTCGTTCATGTTGTCGGTGTTATCGAACTTGCCAGCGTCCGGGCCTTGATCAGACGCACGTGTCACAAATGCGGTGTAGACCTCTTCGCGCAGCGAACGATTGTCGGCATACGTCATGATTGGCAGGTAAGACGGGAAATCCAGCGTCACCACATAGCCTTCCAGATTGCGCTGCAGGGCCTGCTGAGCCAACAACGACACAGCGCTGTCCGGCAATCCCGCCAGCTCGGCCTTATCAGTGATGTGCTTGCTCCAGGACTGGGTAGCATCGAGCACGTTCTCGCTGAACTTGCTGGTCAATTCCGACAAACGCTGGCTAATCTCACTGTAACGCTCCTTCTTGTCTTGCGGCAGATCGACACCGGCCAGACGGAAATCACGCAGTGCATGCTCGATAGTGGTTTTCTGCTGCTGGTTCAGCGTCTCGAATTCGTCCGATGCCTGCAGCGCCTTATAGGCGTTGCACAAGTCGACGTTCTGGCCCAGCTCGGTGGAATACAGGCTCAGCAATGGCAAACAGGCGTTATAGGCTTCGCGCAGCTCATCCGTATTCGACACACCGTTCATATGCCCAACTGGCGACCAGGCCTGACTCAATTCGTCTTCCCACTGCTCCAGCGGAGCAACCAGAGACGCCCAGGTCGGCGTTTCACCGGATGCTTTCAGCGACGCCAGTAAACTGGCGATGCGCTCACGGTTACGATCCAGCAGCGACTCAATCGCCGGTTTTACGTGCTCCGGCAGAATGGAAGAAAACGGTGGTAACAGGTGGGATTCAAGCAGCGGATTGGACATACGGCAGACCCTTGCAAGTGAGGACAAAGAGTGAGGGGTTGAGAAACCAGTTGATCGAGTATTTGGGCAAGCGTTCCGGAATTCAAGCGTGGCAAACAGGAGGGTTCGGCCAGGGACGACCAGCCTCGCCGGGATGCATCAGTTTCGCAGGGCGTAATAGCGCAGCGTATCGCACCATTCGATTTTGATGAATTACGTTCACGCTCCTGGCATAAAGTACTTTTGGCTCAAAAGGTGTAGTTAACACAGGGGAGAATCTTTCATCGCTGGCGGCGGTTATTAAATGCGTTGCGTTTTTATGAACGAGCTATATGCTTATCAGCAATCCTTCGTTTTGTCATTTATCCTTGATAGCTGGCTTAGCGCTCACTATTTGAGGCGGCCAATGACAAATATACGTTTATGCTACCAAACTATTGAGTTTGGCAAGATCGACATTCACCTTTGCACGCTACGAAACCGACAAGAATTTCACGACCCAGACGGAGAGGCGGAGCGTTTCGGAATTAATTCCGCAACCTGGCCAATATTCGGATTAATATGGCCCTCAGGCATAGTACTTGCCAACCACATGGCTCGATTTGACACTAGCTCAAAACGCATTTTAGAAATCGGGTGTGGAACCGCCATAACAAGTCTATTACTAAACAAGCGGCACGATGATATTACTGCAACAGACCACCACCCTGAAGCAGGCAGATTTCTGGACAGAAATACCGATCTCAACCATGATGAAAAAATATCGTTTGTTAGGGCTGACTGGGCAGGAGAAAATACAGAACTTGGATTGTTCGATCTTATCATTGGAAGTGATCTCCTTTATGAGGACGAACATATCGAACTCGTTGGAAATTTTATAAATAGGCATGCCAAACAAGAGTGCGAGGTTATAATCGTAGATCCAGGGCGGGGAAGAAAAAATAAACTTTCAAAGAAAATGGAAAGTTTTGGTTACACATCATCGCACTTCAAGCCGACTGATACCGATTATCTGGATAAATCATTCAACGGCTATATATTGAATTTTGAACGATCTACGCAGAGTATTTAAAACCAATTCAAACTCCATAAAAGCGTGCCAGACTGGAGTTTCCCGTATTGTAGTGAACAATACCTGAATTGTTCCGCTAGCTATAGGTTATCCAGCCCATTGTATTTTTCCTTAATCGATATTGGGTTGGACATCTCACCTGAAAATTGTACCCGTCTAGCAGCGCTTTATCGTCCATGCCGGTGTTTGATCACAATGCCGCTGGCTTTTCAGCGCTTTTTCGGAAGAATAGCCCACCCAGACAACCTTTAAGGATCGATTCAACATGCCTTGGTTTATCAACGCTTTCTTCGCCATTTACATCGGCTTTGCCCTGTTTCTGTTGCTCCGCACACTGTGGTTGGCCAGTAGCAGCGAGCGCATCGATACCTATTTGCGGGAGAGCAAAAAGGGGCAGAAGTGGCTCGAACAGTACGGTTATGACAAGTCGCTGGCGATGTTCAAGAAGATTGGTATTCCGGTCGGTATCATCGCTCCAATCCTGTTCATTGGTGTTGGCATTGGTATGTACATGCTGATCTATCAGGCGATCAGTTCCGGTCAGGCACAGTTTTAAGCAGGCGTTTTCTTTCGGTACGGATGTCGGGGGATGATGTTCATTCCCCTGGCTTTTTCAAAGCCCCTGCTCCATCACAAACCGTGCGGCTTCGGCACGGGAGTGGATTTTGAGCTTGCGGTAGGCTTCCTTGATGTAACCGTTGACGGTGTGCGGGCTGAGTTCCATGGCTTTGGCGGTTTCCTTGACGGTGTAACCTCGGGAGATGAGTTTCAGCGTTTCCTGTTCTCGCGGCGCCAGCCGTTCAAAGTCGGAGTGAGCGGCCTGTTCGGCGGGCTGGAAGAACTGCATCATGCGCTGGGCAACCGCTGGTGACAGCGGTGGTTTGCCGTCAATAATGCCTTGCAGACAGCTTTTCAGTTCGGATTCTGGCTGGTCTTTCAGCAGGTAACCATCGGCTCCGACGCGCAGTGAGCTGAACAGCGATTCGTCGTCATCGAAGCTGGTCAGCACCACACAACGGGTTTCTGGCATCGAAGCTTTGACTCTGGCAATCAATTCCTGGCCCTTGCCGTCGGGCAGGTTGAGATCCACCATGATCAGCTGGGGATGCAACCCAAGGTGAGGTTCGCAGCTTTCCAGTGAATGCGCGGTGTGAATCATCGCATTCGGGAATATCGCATTCAGCAACGAACAAACCCACTCCTGCACCGAGGGATGATCTTCCAGCACCAGTATCCGCTTCATATCACTGCACCTTTTTTACAACGTCGACTGCTTCCAGGTACGACTTCGGTTTCTTCAAAGCGGCACTCGAATCCTCAGTGCCACGCGGTCGTCCGTCAGCGAACGCCATTCGATACTGCCTTGCAGCTGCTCCGCCCGCTGCACCAGGTGATTCATCCCTCTGCCCTTGCGCCAGCGTTCGGGCGGTTGGTCAACGCCATCGTGCTCCAGACACGCCATCAGGTCATTGCCATCCAGGTGAATGCGAATATCCACCGCCTGAGCCTGACTGTGGCGCACCGCATTGACCAACCCTTCTCGCAGCATCTGACCGATGTTCAGCCGCTGAAGCCCGTTCAGCTGCTGTTCCGTCTGATATAACACATCGTCGATATCGAATCTGAGCTCCACATCGTCTTCCGCCACCAGCCGATTCAGAATCGTGCGCCAGTTGACCACACTCTGGGACAACAGCGTCGGGCCGGTATCCAGCGACGACAGAATGTCTCGCAGTTCACTCCAGGCGTAACGCCCCATTTGGCGGATACGGCTGTCTCTGGATTGCTGGATGATGGCGAGCAGGTAACCACCCAGCGAGTCGTGCATATCCTGACGAATGCGTTCCCGCTCCAGCCGTCGGCCTTCCTGACGGGCGTCACTGGATTCCAGCGCCTGCTCGAACAGATGCATCATCGAACGGGTGATTGATACATCCGAACTATTGAACAGGCGCTTGCCGGAATCCGCATGGGTCAACTCCAGCGTGCCATGCTGTTGCGGCAGCGGGATATACAACTTCAGGCCTTCTTCGGCGATGCAGACATCCGGGTGTTGGGTTTCCAGCAGGCGTTTTTCCAACGGCGAAAACACGCTCTGGAAGCATTGCTGAATATTGCCGAGGATTTCGCTCTGACTGCTGGTTCCGGAAACCGCCGCCACCAGGTCTGGTAACGTGGCGTCCAGCGACAGGCGATATTTGCGCAGGATGTGATGAATCAGAAACTGGCGTACCGGGAAATACATCCAGCCAGCAGCGGCCAGTGCAATCCAGGTCGCCTGTTGATAGGTCACATCCAGCAACGCCAGAATGGCGATATCCAGCACCACGATGATGGCCCCCGAGAGCAGCCAGAGTCCGGCTTCAAACCACCAGCGTCCGAGGTCAAACAGGCGGTATCGCGCCACACCAACCGCCAGAGAGATGTAAATACTCAGAAACAGGGTGAAGGCGATGCTCTGCGACATCAGCGGCTCGTAGCCAAGCATGGGTGGCAGAAAAATCACCATCACAAAACTCGACGCCCCCACCACCATGGTCAGCAGGAACCAGGTCACGGCCATGCGATTGGCCGGTTGTCCAGCGGTACGGCGCCAGTGGAAAACAATCAGCACCAACGTAATGAACACCAGCAGAATCGGCACCAGTCGAACCGTCCAGTTGAAGCTCGGCACCCATTGCAGAGTGTTCAGCAACCAGATCAGCATCATGGTCAGATACGACCAGCGCACGAATGGCCGCTGACTCAGGGGCGTTGGGAACAACCAGACCAACGATAGAATCGCTGCTGCAAACAGAAACAGCCCGAAGTGATCGAGAACCGAGAGAACGTGAAAAAAGCCTCCGTCCATGGCCAGTGGCCGGGTGCTGTAGAGCGCTGCGGGCAAGATCACCACCAGTAATGCCAGCCCCAGCATGCAATATTGACTCACCGCCGGATCGCCACGGCGGAATATCCACAGCAGCAGCGCCACCAGCATGGCAATGTCCGCCACTGCCAACTGCAACCAGAATGCGCCCGGCAGATCGCTCCAGTGACGACTGGCAACGGCTTCGGTCAGTACCTCGCCACGATCGGTCAACAGCAAGACTTGCGGTTGCTGCAGCATTTGACTGATCTCGGTCTGACGCTCGAACAGGCGGTTGTAGTCGTCAAACCAGGTCAGAAAATCCGGTTCTTCAACCAGATCGTTGCGCTCCAGCGGATACCAGTCGATCGCGTCATGACCGGCAGAGTCCGGCAAGGCTGTATTCAACAAAACAGGGGCCGGTAAAGCCATCGCCTGAATCACCCAGGACTGCTGGTCACGTTGATACACCAGCCCGGTTTCCGTCTGCTGCCACTCGCCCAGTAGCGCAGGCAACGACTGTGCAATCAACACGCACACCAGATTCAACAATAACAGCACACCGACACCGAAGGATGTCAGGCGTGAAGGCGTAACAGACAACGGCATCACCCGGCTCCAGACTCACTTGAGAAACAGCACAAATCGACAGGCTTATAGCAGCATAGCCAACCTCTGCTACCCCTTGAATACGGGGGATTGGCCAATTTTTTCCTTTATTGACACCCCTGTTCGGGGGGCGGTCTGAATGCCCCGGATTCGTATCCTATTGATAACAAACATCAAGTTTTCACTTCGCCTTTGAGGCGGCGGACTGGATTGAACAGATCCAAACGAACCGGGGGATATCATGACTCATTCAAGAAACCTGCTGGCCCTGTTGATTGCTGCGGCTTTGCTTAGCGCCTGCGGTGGTAGCGGAGGCAGCAGTGGCGACGATACTGGTGCCAGTAAAGATGCAGACAATGGCGATCAAACCGGCGGTCCATCCGATGATGGTTCGTCTGGTGGCGACTCTTCTGGTGGGAACAACAGCATTCAGTTGCCCAGCAGCCTGGCGGGTAACGAGTTTCAGCTACAGTTCACCACCGCCAACAACGGCGCTCCCTTCAACCTGAACGACATCGTCACGGCTTCTTTTTCAGCTCCGGATACCCTCGCACTGGACTACAACCCGGATGCCAACGATGGCAATGAGCTGACCTTGGACAATGCGACTGAAGACAACGGTGAATATCGCTGGGTGGATTCGGCAACCAGCGTTGCCTATGTGGTGTCTCTCAGTAATGACACCCTGAATGAGATCAACCTGTTTCCGGCCAACAGCAGCGCATTCCTGGGCCAGTTTACGCCGTACAGCGACACTGGCGTGGCCAATCTGAATCTGGTCACGGCACTGGCAGGTACCTATCAGGTCGACTCGGTGACCCGTGGCAGCCACAGCCGCAATACCGTCGTCATTGGTGACGATGGCCATATCGATTTCGATACCAATGTGCAGTTCGCCGCAACGCAAATTCAGGTGATCTACGATCGCACCAACATTACTACCGAGCCACGGATTCAAATCAGCTACGGTGCGGATGACGATGCGGAAGTGATCAACCTGTATCTGACACCGGGTGACACCAGCACATTGGCATCGGTGCAATTCCGACACATCAACGGCTCGATTGATCTGGAAGTCGCGGTTTCCCCCCAATCGGATTCGTCTGACGGGGCAGGTTCAGGCTCAGGAGATGGTGATGGCTCTGGAGACGGTTCGGGTTCGGGCAACGGCACGGACTTGCTGAACGGCAACATGGGCATCGCTGCCAATGTGGCAGGCATGGACATCATCAAAACCCAAACCACGTTTAACTTTGTCAATGGCAGCAACATGGTAACGGCCAGCGCGACCGAGGATGGGATGTCCTGGTCAATGCAATTCCCCAACGCTTCTGGGACTTACGTCTGTGACGATGTGACGTCGGATGGCGACACCTCGACCGATACCTTCATTAACGTGGGTTTTATGGAGGATGGCAACGTTCGAATCGTGAATACCGATCAGGCCAATAACCCAACACCCACATGCAGCATTCAGGTCACCAAAGACGACAGCAATTTTCAGGGCACCTTCTCGGGTCAATTATCCGGGCATGGCAAGCTGTACGCCGTCACCAATGGTCAGTTCAACTTCAACCTGAGTTTCTGATCAGTCCCGACAAACATCACCTCTGCACACACACTCCATTGCCCGACTGCTCACTGATCGGGCTTTTTTGTGTCTCGCTTTTTATCTCGTCTGCAGATCTTACCAATACGTCTCGGCTGGCGCTGAAAGCCTTGCACTTACTGTTTAAAGACCGCACATTCAGTCTATACAACAAATATCCGATGAATGGAGAACAGCATGGCAAGCGTAAGAAGCTATCAGGGCATGACCCCGAAACTGGGTGAACGAGTATTTGTCGATTCAACCGCCGTAGTCATTGGCGACGTTGAAATCGGTGAAGACAGCTCGGTATGGCCCCTGACCGTGATTCGTGGCGACATGCACAAAATTCGCATCGGCGAACGCACCAGCGTTCAGGACGGCTCCATCCTGCACATCACCCACGCCAGTGACTACAACCCCGGCGGCTACCCGCTGATCATTGGCGATGACGTCACCATTGGCCATCAGGCCATGCTGCATGGCTGCACCGTTGGCAACCGCGTTCTGATCGGCATGAAATCCATGATCATGGACGGCGCTGTGGTTGAAGACGAAGTCATCGTCGGTGCTGGTGCGACCGTCACACCAGGCAAGATATTGAAAAGTGGCTACGTCTACATGGGCAGCCCGGCCAAACAGGTACGCGAGCTGAGCGAGAAAGAGCGCAGCTTCTTCAAATACACAGCTGCCAACTACGCCAAGCTGAAAGACAAACACGCGGCTGAAGGTTACGCCGAGGATTGATCTTCCCCGTCAAACACAGGCGCTGTTGATTCCTGTGGCAGACCCCATGTGTCTGCCGCAGGAATTCAGCGTCAGACCAACCACCATTCTTGATCAAGCGATCATTATTTTCTGAATTCGCGTAAGAAATCCGCTCCAGCGTCGACCACACTGTAAGAGACGCCTTTTGCCTGGTACCGGAGCACCTTATGCACGCCACCTTACCCCTGCTGGAAATCACGGATTTTCCGGCCATTCATCGCAAACCGCTGGAAACCCTGCAAGTCAACCTGGGTTACCGATGCAACCAGCGTTGTTTGCACTGTCATGTGAATGCCGGGCCGACTCGCAAGGAGATGATGACGCGAACAACCCTGGAGCTGATTGTGCCGGTGTTAAAAGCACGCCAGATCAAGACGCTGGATTTAACCGGTGGCGCCCCCGAATTGCATGAGGATTTCCGTTATCTGGTGGCCGAAGCTACAGCAGCCGGGGTCAAGGTGATGGATCGTTGCAACCTCACCATTTTGTTTGAACCCGGCCAGGAAGGCTTGGCGGAGTTTCTCGCTGAGCACAAGGTGGAAGTGGTGGCGTCGATGCCTTGTTACTCACTGAAAAATGTTGACCAGCAACGTGGTGAAGGAGTCTTCGACAAGAGCATCGCCGGGCTGCAAAAACTGAACACATTGGGATACGGCAAACCTGGTACCGGCCTGACGTTGAATCTGGTCTATAACCCGTTAGGGCCGTCGCTGCCGCCCAACCAGCAGATGCTGGAAGCGGATTACCGCCGTGAGCTGAAAAGCCATTTCAATATCGAGTTCACCCAGCTGTTTGCCTTGACCAATATGCCGATCAAACGTTTTGGTTCCACACTGATCTCCAAGGGCCAGTTCAACGACTATATGCACTTGCTGAAAGGCAACTACCAGACCGCCAACCTCGACGGCCTAATGTGCCGTTCGCTGATCAGTGTCGACTGGCAAGGCAAGCTCTACGACTGCGACTTCAACCAGCAGCTCGACCTGCCGCTTGGTGCAGGCTCCGGGCATCTGCGCGATTTGCTCAACGATTCCTTTGATAACCAGCCCATTGCGGTGGCTGACCATTGTTACGGCTGTACCGCCGGACAAGGCAGCAGCTGCGGCGGCGCTTTGTAAGGCCACGGAACAGGTACCTGACGATGAAAAAACTTGCCTTGATCGCTGCTTTTGCCGCGCTGGTGTTCGGCTTCTTTGCTTTCGACTTGCATCAACTGCTGACGCTGGAAGGACTGAAAGCCGGTTGGGCTGACTTTGAAACCCAACGGGCTGCCGAGCCGATACTCACTGCAGGATTATTTCTGCTGGCGTATGTGTTGGTGACGGCGCTGTCGCTGCCCGGTGCAGCGGTAATGACACTGGCCGCCGGAGCCTTGTTCGGCCTCAGCTGGGGCACCCTGATTGTGTCGTTCGCCAGCTCGATTGGCGCAACCCTCGCCTTTCTGGCCTCGCGGTACGTGTTGCGAGATTCAGTGCAAGCGCGTTTTGGTGATCGCTTGCAGGCCATCAACGAGGGCATGCGCAAGGACGGCGCTTTCTACCTGTTCACCTTGCGTCTGGTGCCGGTATTCCCGTTCTTTTTGATCAATCTGCTGATGGGCCTGACGCCCATCAAGGCCGTGACTTTTTACCTCGTCAGTCAGGTTGGCATGTTCGCCGGAACCATCGTCTATGTGAACGCTGGCACCCAGCTGGCGCAGCTGGACAGTCTGTCGGGTATTTTGTCGCCGTCGTTGCTGCTGTCGTTTGCTCTGCTGGGAGTTTTCCCCTTGATCGCCAGGAAAATTCTGGCCGTGATCAAGGCCCAGCGCGTGTATCAGGGCTATGAACGTCCAAAGCAATTTGACCGCAACCTGGTGGTGATCGGGGCCGGGGCCGGTGGACTGGTCACGGCGTATATCGCTGCGGCGGTGAAAGCCAAGGTCACATTGATCGAGGCCAACAAGATGGGCGGCGACTGCCTGAACTATGGCTGCGTGCCCAGCAAGGCGCTGATCAAAAGTGCCAAGGTTGTGCATCAGATGCAGCACGCTGATCACTTTGGTCTTGAAAAAAGTGGCTTGGAGAAAAGCGGTCTTGAAAAGAGCGAATCAAAGGCAAGCAATTTAGAAAAACAGAAGCCAACCTTCTCATTCCGCAAGGTAATGGCCCGCGTGCATGAAGTAATCAAGGCCATCGAACCCCACGACAGTGTCGAACGCTACACCAAGCTTGGCGTTGAGGTGATTCAGGGCTACGCCAGGGTTGTCGATCCCTGGACGGTGGAGATCCAGCTGAGCGACGGCGGCACCCAACGACTGACCACCCGTTCGATTGTGTTGGCTACCGGTGCCCGTCCAGCCGTGCCGCCGATTCCGGGTCTGGAAGAGGTCGGCTACGTCACCAGCGATACGCTGTGGGATACCTTTGCAGAACTGGATCAGGTTCCCAAACGCCTGGTGGTACTGGGTGGCGGGCCGATTGGTTGTGAACTGTCCCAGAGCTTTGCTCGCCTGGGTTCTGAGGTGATTCAGGTCGAACGCGGCAGCCGGGTGCTGGCGCGGGAGGATGAGGAAGTTTCCGAGCTGGCTGCCGATGCGCTTATCGAATCTGGCGTTCAGTTGATGACCAACCACCAGGCCATTCGCTGCGAACGTGACGGCGACACCAAGCGTCTGATTCTGGCTCCGCTAGACGCCAACGGCACAGTGCTGTCAGATGCTGAGGTCAGTATTGAATTTGACCAGCTGCTCTGTGCTACCGGCCGCGTCGCTCGCCTTGACGGGTATGGCCTTGAGAACCTCGGCATCGAAACCCAGCACACCATCGTCACCAACGAGTATCTGGAAACCCTGTACCCGAACATTTACGCCGCTGGCGACGTTGCCGGGCCGTATCAATTTACCCATACCGCAGCGCATCAAGCCTGGTACGCAGCCGTGAATGCCCTGTTCGGCCAGTTCAAGAAGTTCAAGGTCGACTACCGTGTGATTCCGGCCACAACCTTTCTTGACCCGGAGGTGGCCCGTGTCGGCCTGAACGAGCAAGAGGCCAAAGCTCAGGGCATCGCCTATGAAGTCAGCCGTTATCCACTGGATGATCTGGATCGTGCCATCACCGACGGCGCAGCTCACGGCTTTGTGAAAGTGCTGACGGAACCGGGTAAAGATCGCATCCTCGGCGTCACCATCGTGGGTGAACACGGCGGCGATTTGCTGGCGGAATTTGTATTGGCGATGAAACACGGCCTTGGGCTGAACAAGATTCTCGGCACCATTCACGCCTACCCGACCTGGGCGGAAGCGAACAAATACGTGGCTGGGGAATGGAAACGCGCCCATGCCCCGCAACAATTGCTGCGCTGGGTCGAGAAATACCACAACTGGAGACGCGGTCATGGCTAATCCATTTTCTGAATCCTCCTTGTCGGGACGTCAAAAACCCTGGCTAACTACGCTGTTGTTTTGTCTGATTACCTGGCCTGCCCAGGCCGATGAGTTTGATCACAGTCTGTGGGACCAACTGCTGGTCGAGAATGTTTCGTCGGACAACGGTGGCCGTAGCACCAGCGTGGATTATCAGGGCATGGCCAACCAACGCAGTCAGCTAACAACCTATCTGACCGCGTTGGGCAAGGTCAGTCAGAAGCAGTTTGATCGCTGGGGCCAGGAGCAACAGCTGGCGTTTCTGATCAATGCTTATAACGCCTGGACGGTGGAATTGATCCTGACCGAATGGCCCAAGCTGGATTCCATTCGGGATTTAGGCAGCTGGTTTCGCTCGCCCTGGAGCAAGAAATTTATTCCGCTGTTTGGCAAAACTGTGACACTGGATCATATCGAGCATGAGCTGATTCGAGGTTCAGGACGCTACAACAATCCATTGATCCATTTTGCCGTGAACTGCGCCAGCATCGGCTGTCCGGCCTTGCGTCAGGAGGCCTACGTCGGAGACACACTGGAAGCGCAACTGGATGAGCAGACCCGGTTATTTCTGTCCAACCGCGAGCAAAATCGCTTGAGTGGCGACACCCTGGCCATATCGTCGATTTTCAAATGGTATCGGGAAGATTTTGAGAAAGGCTGGCACGGTTATCGTCGTTTGGAAGACTTCTTCCTCGCCTACTCTGACACCATGGCGTTACCCGATTCTGCGGTGAAACGCCTTCTAACGGGCGATCAGGATATCGAGTATCTGGATTATGACTGGCGACTTAACCAACGTTAATACCTCTACCGAAGACAAGAGTCTCACGGTGTCTATTGTCGTGCCGGTATTGAACGAAATCGAGGCGTTGCCGGAATTGCTCAGGCATCTGTCGCGCTTGGATCAATCCAACGTCGTTAACCACGACATCGTGCTGGTGGATGGCGGCAGCAACGACGGCACAGTACAGGCCGCGACTCAGGCTGGATTTCGTGTGATTGAAAGTCCCAGAGGTCGCGCCCGACAGATGAACGCCGGAGCCAATGCGACCCGTGGCGACATCTTGCTGTTCTTGCATGCTGATACCCGGCTTCCCGCAAATGCGCTTGAGCAAGTACAATACGCGCTTGAACAGGCGCACGATGCTTTCGGACAGGAGATAGAAAAGCCACATCATCAGCCAAGCTGGGGGCGGTTTGATGTTCGTATCACTGGCGATGTCTTTACGCTCAAAATCGTTGCCCGGATGACGAATCTGCGCTCTCGCATCACCGGCATTGCAACCGGTGATCAGGCAATTTTTATCCATCGTTCGCTGTTTGATCAAGTGGGCGGCTTCCCGGACCAGCCTCTGATGGAAGATGTTGAGCTATCCCAGCGCTTGTGCCGAATCAAACGCCCGGTGTGTTTGCGCTCCCGAGTCGTCACATCCGGTCGACGCTGGATCGACAACGGCGTCTGGAAAACCATCGTGCTGATGTGGCAACTGCGCTGGGCCTATTGGCGCGGTATTCCGGCGGAGCAACTGGCGGAGCGCTACAAATGATGGCTTCCGATGTGCGTCCCATTCGGATTGTGATTTTCGCCAAGGCACCACTGCCCGGATACGCCAAAACCCGGCTGATTCCTCAACTCGGACTGGATGGTTCCGCCAGATTGGCTTGCAAGCTGTTGCAACACGCTATTGAACAGGCGTTAGCTGCCAACCTAGGCCAGGTTGAATTGTGTGTCAGCCCTTCGGAACACCACCCGGTATGGAAGCAGTTGGATTTGCCCTCGGAGCTGAGCTGGTCGTATCAGAGCGAAGGTGACCTCGGCGAGAGAATGGCCCGAGCCATCAAACGTGTGACTCAGAATGGAGAATCCATTCTGCTGATGGGCACAGACTGCCCGGATTTGGATGCTGAAACGCTGCGAGCGGCATCCAAAGCACTTGCAAGTCACGACGCCTGCCTGGTGCCCGTGCTGGATGGTGGTTATTCGCTGGTGGGATTACACCATCCGCTGGAAGCCATATTCAGGGATATGCCCTGGAGCACGGAACAGGTGGGGCAGCTGACCCGGCAACGCATCGCCGCTGCTGGTAAAACACTGGCCGAGCTGGAGATTCTGTACGACATTGATGTACCTGCCGATTTGAATCACTTGCCCGACCACTGGTTTGAATGAAATCAGAAACTGTCCACAACCCACTGGGCCAGCAGTGATTTTTGCAGCATTTCGGGTTGGGTCACGGCCAGTTTTTCATCCAGATATCGCAGCCGACGGCTGAGCTCTCGCATCAGGTTGGCCTGAATCTGAATAAACTGTTCAGGGTCGTGTTGCCTCAGGGCGTACAGGTTGTCCGCCGAGATTTCCATCGCCTGACAGTCGTTGGTGGCCATGACCGTGGCACCGCGGGGCTGGTTATCGACGATGGCCATTTCACCGAAACAGTCACCGGGGTTCAGGTAACTCAGTCGGCGTAAATCCGGGTCGCACTTTTTCAGCACTTCCGCTTCACCGGATTCAAGGATAAACAAAGAGGATGCGGGATCCCCTTCATTAAAAAAGGCATCTCCGAGCAGGATGGTGCGGGTTTCACAACGGCTTTCGATGAACTCCAGCGCTGATTCGCTCAGGGCACTGAAGATCGGCATGTTCTGCAACAACTTAAGGCGATTGGCATCCATGGGTGTCTCCTGTCATTCCGCAATGTGAACGTATGGACTTTACATGCTAGTGCACTTGCCACTCATGAATGGTCTGCGAATGTGTTGTTTCAGACCGACTTGCTAACAATGGACTTATTAGCCCCACCACTTCAATAACACGCCGCTATCGCAGTACTCTAACGCAGCACAGGTCACTGCAAAGATTAGTCCAGCAGGAGTCCTCCGGTGACCGAGAGTCCGCATCGATAGAGCCGGTGCCCCGCAAACACTGTAAGAAAGCAGCCATCTGAACGACCAACGAAAGTATCTCTTTTTTCCCGCTGGGAGCTTCTTCTTATGCACGACGTTGTTCAGGACTACTACGGCAAACAGCTGCAAAGCAGCAACGATCTGAAAACCACCGCCTGTTGCGATGCCAGCGCCATGCCCGCCTGGCTCAAGCCGCTGTTGTCACGTATCCACCCGGAAGTGCTTTCGCGTTACTACGGCTGCGGACTGGTCTGCCCAACCCAGCTCGAAGGCTGTCGTGTGCTGGATCTGGGTTCTGGCTCAGGCCGGGATGTGTACGCTCTGGCGCAGCTGGTCGGCTCCAGGGGGGAAGTGGTCGGTGTAGACATGACCGAAGAGCAACTCGACGTCGCCCGCCGTCATCAGAGCTGGCATGCGGACGCATTCGGATTCGACAACGTGCGTTTTATTCAGGGCTTTATCGAGAAACTGGACGAACTCGATCTGGCACCGGAGTCCTTCGATGTGATTGTCTCCAACTGTGTGATCAACCTGTCACCGGAAAAGGCCGCTGTGCTGGAAGGTGTGCATCGTTTGTTAAAGCCCGGCGGTGAATTTTTCTTTTCTGATGTCTACGCGGATCGTCGCGTCCCGGAAGCGGTGCGGCTTGACCCGGTTCTGTACGGCGAGTGTCTGGGTGGCGCGCTGTACACAAGCGACTTTCTGAATCTGGCCAAAAGCAGCGGCTTCCGCGACCCTCGTCTGGTCGAAAGCCGACCTCTGGAAGTCACCGACGATGAACTGGCGCGTCGGACTGGTAATCTGAATTTCTCATCCGCTACCTATCGCCTGTTCAAACTGGTGGGGCTGGAGCCGGAATGTGAGGACTATGGTCAGGCTGTGATCTATCAGGGGAGCGTGTCACAGTCACCGCATCGCTTTGAACTCGATGGCCACCACAGTATCGAAGCCGGTAAGGTGTTTCCTGTGTGTGGCAACACCTGGATGATGCTGCGCAATACCCGCTTTGCTGAACACTTCCGTTTTATCGGCGACTTCAGCCAGCATTACGGTGCCTTTGACGGCTGCGGCTCTCCAGCTCTCGAAGCCGGTATTGAATCGGCACCTTGCTGCTAGCCCAACCAATCTGGCCATGTGAACATGGAACCATGATGAACGAATTGCTCGATCACGAACCTCAAGTCCGCATGGCGATGTTCTTGGGAGTCTTTGGCCTGATGATGCTGTGGGAAATCGGTTCGCCCCGCCGGGCCTTGTCGATGAGCAAACCCAAACGCTGGCTCAATAATCTCGGCCTGCTGGTGTTCAACAGTCTGGTATTGCGCCTGCTGTTTCCGGGCGCTGCGGTGGGCATTGCGGTTGTGGCAGAGTCCCGGCAATGGGGCTTGTTCCATCAGGACATTTTTGAGCATTGGCCAGCGGTTGTACTAACGGGTGTCAGCCTGTTATTGCTCGACGGTCTGATCTGGTGTCAGCACCGCCTGTTTCACTCGGTTCCGGCATTGTGGCGCTTGCACCGGCTGCATCACGCCGATACCGATTTTGATGTCACCACTGCACTGCGCTTTCATCCACTGGAAATCTTGCTGTCGATTCTGATCAAGGCTGTGGTCGTGATTACTCTGGGGGTTCCGGTGCTTGCGGTGCTGGCTTTTGAGATTCTGCTGAACGCCAGCGCCATGTTTAACCACGCCAATATTCGGCTTTCAACCAGGACAGATCGTGTATTGCGCACACTGGTGGTCACACCGGACATGCACCGGGTGCATCATTCCTGGCACAGCGAAGAAACCCATTCAAACTTCGGTTTCTGCCTGTCCTGGTGGGACAAACTGGCGGGCACCTACATCGAACAGCCCAGAGACGGGCATCAGCACATGGTGATTGGACTGCGGCAATTCCGCAAAGAACGGGATTCCCGACTGGATCACCTGCTGATGCAGCCGTTTGTGCGCTAATGTCTGAGAGAAGCGTCCCCTTGGCTCAACGCGTTTCCAGAATCGTAAAGCCTTTGGCAATCTCAAGAGGCGGCAGGTCGCCGTCCGGACCTGCGTATTCACCTTCAAATATGTGCACGATGTCCGCGCTGTCATGACCGGTTTTTTCACGTGCCACGCAGACGATCCGGCCTGAGTTTTCTTCCATCCCCGCCTGACAGTACTGTCGATAGGTCGCCTCATCCGTAGAATAAAACAACTCGCTCATTGGCTGACCGACCTCGCCTTCCACCAGAGCTGCATTGGCACCGGACCGGGACACATAGGTTCCGGTTGCCGTTACGCCCATGCCCATACCACAGCCGCCTTGCTGCATGACACTGACCTCTCCTGCCGCAAAGCCGAATTCCAGCACACAATCCCACTCGTCGTTTTTGTAAATACCACCGGCGTTGGTCGGGTCATCGTTAAGAATAATCTCACCCGACGCTTCTCCCGTTCGCCCCTGTTCTGTCACTACCAGCAGGTTAAAAATCACCATGCCTTCAGTCAGCTGAATATCCAGATCACCGGTTCCGGACGCGTATTTTCCATCCAGAGTGCCGTAATCGAACTCGGGTGCGGCGAGAACCGGTTGCTCAGCGGGTTGGTTCTCAGAGGCACTTTGCGGTGTATCAGAAACCGCATCAGGCTGCTTGTCGCACGCCACCAGCAGGGAAGAAATCAGTGCCACAGGCAGCACAGGGTTGCGCATCAATCGTAGCGTGGACATACATCGCTCCTCTTCATCAATGAAACACGAATATCAGGAAAAAATTCAGGTAAAAAACCAACCGCAGATCAGAATGGCCGCCAGCATACCGGCGGCATCACAGGCCAATCCGGCCCACAAGGCGTAACGGATTCTGGCGATACCCACCACACCAAAATACACCGCCAATACGTAAAACGTTGTTTCTGTACTGCCCTGCATCACCGCAGCCAGCAATCCGGCCAGAGAATCCACACCATGGGTGTTCATCACGTCCAGCATCATGGCGCGGGCACCGCTGCCGCTGAAGGGTTTCATAAAGGCGACTGGCATGGCATCGACAAACCAGGCGCTGATGCCCAGCCCATCCAACAGCCAGCGCAGGCCATCCAGCAACAGGTCGAGTGCGCCACTGGCCCGAAACACTCCGACTGCCACCAGATAGGGAATCAACTGCACCGCCGTTTCAAAGCCACTTTTGGCTCCAGCGACAAAGTCTTCATAAACCGGGCGCTTCCGTTGGAGGCCAATGGCGATAAATCCACAAATCACCAGCATCAGAATGCCGTTGGCCAACTGACCAGACACCCCGGACAATTGCTCAACGGGCAAGGCCCCCAGCCAGAACACCAGGGAGGCGACCAGGCTAACCAGTCCGCCCAGATAGGCCAGAATCACCAGATCCAGCCGAATCTTCTGCAGCCACATCACCAGCAACAGGCCGGTGAGTGTCGATGCCAGAGTCGCCATCAGAATCGGCAGAAAGACGTCCGCCGGGCTGGCGGCTCCAAGTTGCGCGCGGTACATAAAGATGGTCACAGGGAGCAAGGTGACCGAAGACGTATTCAGCACCAGAAACAGAATCTGGGCATTACTGGCGGTATCCTTGACCGGATTCAAGGCTTGCAACGCCTGCATCGCCTTGATCCCCAGCGGTGTAGCGGCATTATCCAGCCCGAGCATATTGGCGGCCAGGTTCATGGTGACAGCACCTTGTGCTTCATGCCCCTGGGGAACTTCCGGCATCAGGCGGCGAAACAAGGGCGCCAGACCACGTCCAAGCCATTGCACCAGCCCTGCTTTCTCAGCAATGGCAAACAATCCGGACCACAGTGCCAACAGGCCAACCAGACCAATAGCAATCTCAACCGCCAGTTTGGCCATATCAAAGCTGGCAGTGACCAGAGCCTCGAACGCCGTGGCATCACCAGCCAGCCACTGGATCAGTGCGACGGCAAATCCGACCAGAAAAAACAGTCCCCAAACAAGATTCACTATGACGCTCCAATGATTGAATTGTCCGTTCCAACGTTCCTTATCTCGGCCATCGGCTTCGAGCGATGCCTGCCAGCGGCTACAATATACAAACTCCTGCCTTGTGAGGCCGCTATGACCGATATTTGTCTGTTTCCGATTCCGGACTGTGTCACCTTCCCCGGCACCCTGTTTCCCCTGCATGTGTTCGAGCCACGTTATCGCACCATGATGTACCGGGCGCTGGAAGAAAGGCTGCCAGTCGCCATTTGTCATGTGGAAAAACAGCTCAGTCCATCAAAACCGGATCAAACACTCGAAGAAGCTCTGAACAGCAACCAGGCGACCTATCGCCCTCAAGCCGTGTTTTCTGCCGGACTGTGTGAGCTGAAGGAAATCACCAACGACGGCCGCATGTATCTGAACGTGCACATGCAGGAGCGTTATCGGGCGGTTGAGGAAAAACAGACCCTGCCCTACATGGTCTGGGCCTGTGAACCGTTTCTGGATCAACCGGCCAGCGCTGACGAACATCAGCAGAATCTGCAATTGCAAGAAAAGATTCTGGTGCGCTTCCATGCGCTCGCACACAGGTACCCCGAATTGCAGAGTACCTTCCCGGAAGAACACCTGCGCAGCATGTCGCCCGAAGCGTTCAGCTTCCGCCTGTTTGGCGCCATTTCATTCGGCTCTGAACTGCAGCAGGAAATTCTGGAAATGGACTCTGCCCACCAGCGTCTGACCGAGGCTTTGTCACTGCTGAACCAGGTGTGATGAATACCAAAGTCCTGATTACTCCTGTCTGAACGACTGATCACCAAAACTCCAAAAGAAGACCTAAAGTGCAATGGGGGTTCCTGAGATTGTGTAGAAAATGAGCAGATTATCGCAACGACTCCGTTTCAAGACGCAATCCAGGCCCAACGCATGAAAAACCTGTTTATCTCTGCCACGCTGATGGCACTTTCCTTCTCTTCTGTTTCTGCTTCTGCTGCCGCCAAAGGTGATCCGGCGACCGGTGAAGAACTGGCCAAAACCCGCATGTGTGCCGGTTGCCATGGTCTGAATGGTGTCAGCCCAATGCCGGTTTATCCCCATCTGGTGGGGCAGCACGAAGCCTATCTGATCAAGGCGTTGACAGACTTCCGCGAAAAGCGCCGCACCGATCCAACCATGAATGCCATGGCAGGCAATCTGACCGACGACGATATTGCGCATCTGGCGGCCTATTTTTCAAGTCAGACGCGCTAACCGCCAGTCAGGACAATCAGGCAACAACGCGCCAAGAACTGTGAGCGGCTGGTTTTACTGATAAGGATCAATGGAAACCATACATCTTGTAGGGAGAATGCGGGCTTATCTGTTTTTACGCCCTTTGGCTCCAACGACAAGAAATGCTCATGAAAACTCTGCTCACAGTCGCTACGGCGCTTATGCTGTCCTTCCCTGCCTATGCTGCCGATGAATTGCAAGGCAATGCCGAAGCTGGACGCGAGCTGGCCCAGTCCCGCTCCTGCGTCAGCTGCCACGGTGAAGACGGCTCCAGCACCAAGCCCTACTTCCCGAATCTGGCCGGACAAAACGAAGTGTATCTGGTCAAGATGCTGACCGATTTCCGCGAGAAAAAACGTGTTGATCCCACCATGAACGCCATGGCCGGAAAACTGACCGATCAGGATATCGCCAATCTGGCTGCCTTCTTCGCGTCTCTTAATAAGTAACGCCAGACACGACCGAAAACCTCTTTTGCGCGCTAGACACTTCAAGATACATAAAAGCCGAATACCTTGCGTATTCGGCTTCTTTGGTCAGGCTACTGGCCATTGATGGCTAGCGGCACTCGGCTCCCCAGATCACATCGGCATAATCGGGACGATCAATGAACGGGTTACGGTTGCCCTGAATTTGCTCGACGCGATCGTTACGACGACGTTCAAAGTCTGTGACAGGGAAACGGGTGTTCCACTTCAACAAGGTACACAAGTCACCAATCACCGGCTCCTTGATCTTCTTGTTGTCGTCGATCAGCTTCAGATCCGGCATTTTCTCATCACCGAGGTTATCTCCGGCTTCATATCGAACAGCCATATAGAACAGCATCCGCGCCACCTGCCCTTTGGCCAGGTCGGTCGGCTCAAAGCTCTGATTGCCCAGGTCAACACGAATCCCGGTGACAGGCGTACCGTCCAGAGTTTCATCCACCACAGGCTTGCCACCTTCGTCATAGCCCAGATTGGAGTGCTTGCCGTTGATGTTGCGGTCTGCCGGACGCAAATGATGCAGGTCTGTATAGCCGTCCTGAGCTTTCTTCGGGAAGCCACGGGATTTCGGCCAAACGTGTTCGCGATCCCAACTGTCATCCTTGCCTTTGCCACGGTTGGCTTTTTTCATCGGGCGAACATCACCGGAATACAACAGCACCACAGAATCACAGTAAGCAGAAGCGTCGTCACACGCTGCATCGGTATAATTCAGCGCCTCCCACACGTCGATTTCGCAACTGTTCCAGCGGCCATCATTCCAGCAATCCTTTCCATCGTTATCGTATTTGGTATAGGGAATAACCCGGTGGTTATCGATACGCTTGTGTAGCGCGGAACGTAACTTGTCGGCATCGTTCGTGTTCGGGACCCATCTGTAATAACTGTCAAAGTCATAGGGGGAATGCTGCTGAGCTTGTTCCTGCGGCGCTGGTGCAGGTTGAGGAGCAGGCTGGGAGGCTTCTGTTTGATCAGGACCAGTTGAGCTGGCAGGTGCCTTGTCCCCGTTATTGCACGCGCTTAACAACAGCGCGGATGCCAATAGCATCAGGGTACGGTTCATGATGTGTTCCTTGATTGAAATGCAAAGCCGAATTCACTCGGCCGGTGTAGATCTCAACCAGAGAGCTTAGCAGCTGTGGAGCAGGTTCGGGGTTTATTAGAGTTCGCGATAGCCTTCTTCCAATAATACCCGTTGCACCACCGGCCGGTGAACCATGGCCTCGTAATGCGCCTGACACGCCACCGGGAGCGTCATTCCCAGCCGCACCGCCCAGAACTCGTTGTAAAACAACGCCGTATCCAGCACCGACAAGTGCTCATGGAACAATGGCCCGTCGGTTTCTCCAAGCCAGTTGGCAACCCGATGTAAACCTTTCAGTACCAGAGTTTTACCCTGTCGCTCGATGGTCTCCCGATCAGATTCATGCAACAGATAGCGCTCCGTGGTGAAAATGCGGGTGAAACCCTGTCCATGGAGATGTCCGACCAGATAGTTCAGGCGGTCCAGTGCCAACGCCTGTTGATCCAGGTCTTCCGGCAACAAGCGCTTGCCAGGCCAGCGTCGGGCCAACCACCAGGCGATCGCCACAAAATCGGTCAGTGCGGTACCGTCATCCAGCACCAGTGTTGGAATCGTTCCCTTGGGGTTGATCGCCAGGTATTCCGGTTTCTGGCGATCCCCGGCGGGCAGATTGAGAACATGGGCGCTGAACACAAGCTCCAGCTCTTCCATCAGGATATGAATGCCGGTCGAGCACGATCCCGGTGTCATGTAGAGCGTCATCACGTCTGATATCTCCAAAGGCATGAAATCATTCAGCTGCTTTTGCAATCCACGCACCAGTGTCTGAACACACACCACCACAGGCAATACAGTGTCAGCGCTGTTGTTGCGATTGTTGCGATTTCGACAATTGCTCTCCCCTCTGCCAGTTTGTCGGATTTATCCCCAGTGCTGCTGTGCCTTATCTCTATGGCTCGTGGGGGATCATTCCAGAAACCCAAAGTTTTAGACGAAAACCATATCCTTCTCCTATCTGAACAAGTTCTCCTATCAAAGTTACCCAATTTGTCCATGAACCAGTGCGCATTCATCAATAATTATGGCGTATGCTACGAATCGACAGCATGAAGCAGTAGCAGTCACAGAGTGCCGGGATTTCCCTTCCCATGTGCCCGGTACAACTACAAGGATAAGGAACTAAAGTAGGAGAACCCGAATGAAGCATATTCTCGCTTCTGTAGTGGTTTCATCAATGCTGCTGACCGCCTGTGGCGGCGGTGGCTCTTCAGATGAAACTGACTCAACCCCATCGACCAGTGACAGAGGTCTGTCGACGGTCAGCATGACCACTCCCTTTGCTATTTCTGATGACTGCCCTAACGGCGGCATCGAAGTCTCGACTGGCATCGACGACAATGGCAACGGCTTACTTGACAGCAACGAAATCGACGACACTCAAGCCGTTTGCCATGGTTCAAATGGCAACAGTGGTTCCAGTAGCCTGATTGCTACGCATGAAGAGCTGGCCGGAGCCAATTGCGCGAATGGCGGTTTGCGAATTGATATTGGTATGGATTCCAATGCATCCGGTGTACTGGATGCATCCGAGATTACTACTACCCAGTATGTTTGTGACGGTAAGGATTCCGGTGATTCAGGCACCGACGGACTCTCCAGCCTGATTGATATGTCGGACGAACCTGCCGGGGGCAACTGTGCCAATGGCGGCATTCTGATTGCCACCGGTATCGATGCAGACAGCTCAGGTGTACTGGACCCGTCTGAAGTGTCAAACAGTCGTTACATCTGTAACAGCGAAGGCGGCACAGTGGTTGAAGGCAGTGACTTCTACCAATGTGACGACAGCGACCTGTGCATGATTTATGGACAAATCGATCGTGACTTTACTCTGACTGCAAATAAAACCTGGTTGATGACCGAGGAAGTCTACGTTGGCTCAGGCAACCGCTTTATTTTGTCTGAAGAGGATGCCGAAACGGTCAAAGCCAATGGTGTCACACTAACCATTGAGCCGGGTACTGAAATTCAGGCTCTGCCCAATACAGCATTGGTGGTTACCCGTGGCTCCAAATTAATGGCGGAAGGTACTGAAGAAGAACCGATTACTTTTGGCTCCTACAGCGAACAATTGGATTTTCAAAGTTGGCAGGGGATTCAACTGCAAGGTTTTGCTGAATACTATCCAGATGACATCGATTCAGACAACAGCTGTATCGATTTAAACATCTACTGTAACTATCCCGTTAATTACGGTAATAGTTATGGTTATGGTCACTTTGGAGGACACATTAATGATGACAATAGCGGTACACTTCAATATGTAACTGTCTCTGGGGCTGATTTGAGTCTAACTCTCGCATCTACCGGCAGCAGTACTACTGTTAAAAATGTTCAGTTGCTTGGTGAACAGGAATCAACTGCTCTTCTAGCCATTGGAGGCACTACAAATATTTCATATATTTCTACAGAGTCGAAGCATTATAGCATGGTCCTCGTCCAAGGGTATAAAGGCAACCTGCAATATGCGGTTCTAAAAAACTCTCCAGATTCTGGCTTTTATAGCTCTGCGATATACCTATCAGGAGAAGCCACTGAACTGTCTGCAGCAAACGTATTAGTTATCGGGTATGATGACTCAGAATATAACTATAGTTACTCTTCTTCATTTGCCTTAAATCCTCGCGATGGAGTATTAAAATTATACAACTCCATATTACACGGAAATCGTTTTGGGTATTGTCTAAAGGATGATTATTATAATGATGATCACGTCAGGGCTAACAGTTCACTATCTGATTACGCCAATTTGATTAAGGCACCTCTGACTTTCTCGATATACACCTGTCATCCTGAACCCGTTTGATTTTTGACTCTTTATTTCCTGTCTTTTAGCCCAAAAATCATCCTGATTACGCCGGTCGCCGGGCATTTCCCGGTCA
>PBNY01000026.1 GCA_002723385.1 Oceanospirillaceae bacterium
ATGGCGGCATTTTCAATCGGTACCAGATCGGCCAGCAGGCCTTCGGTAATCACAAAGCCACCGACGTGTTGCGACAGATGACGTGGAAAGCCGAGTATTTCCTCGACCCGATCACGGAACGCCTGGAGCTGGTGGCTGTGCCCCAAACGGGGATCAATCAGATCATCCAGCCAGCGCTTGTTGCGGTAGCGCCAGCCAAAGTTGGCGATGACGTGTTCCAGTTGCATCAAATTCAGGCCCAGAGCCTTGCCTACATCCCGAACGGCGCTCTTGGGGCGATAGGTGGTCACGGTGGCTGCCAAAGCGGCCCGCTCCCGGCCATAGCGCTGATAGATGTACTGAATGACTTCCTCTCGTCGCTGGCTTTCGAAATCAACATCGATATCGGGTGGTTCGTGGCGTTCTTCCGAAATAAAGCGTTCAAATAGCAAATCCACTTCGGTGGGGTTGACTTCGGTAATGCCCAGGCAATAACAGACCACGGAATTGGCAGCGGAACCGCGTCCCTGACAGAGAATGTCCTGAGCGCGGGCAAATCGAACGATGTCGTACAGGGTCAGAAAATAGTGCTCGTATTCCTTCAGTCGAATCAGCGCCAGCTCCTTTTCGATGGTGGCCTGAACCTTGTCAGGTATCCCGTCAGGAAAGCGTTTTCGCTGACCTGTTTCGACCAGCTGGCGCAGGAATACCGCTGGATCTTCACCTTCTGGGACCAGATCGGTGGGGTAGTGGTAGGCAATTTCATCCAGATCAAAATGACAGCGGGCGGCGATTGCCTGACTGCGGCTGAGCAGCTCAGCAGGGTACAGGTGCTTCAGTTTGAGAGCCGAGCGCAGGTGACGTTCATGGTTGCTGTACAGCTGTGCGCTGGCTTCAGAAACTGTCTGGTTGTATCGAATAGCCGTCAGGCAATCCTGTAATGGCTGACGTTGCGGTATGTGCAAGTGGACATCATTACCGCAGGTGACGGGCCACTGATGCTGCTGTGCCAGCTCCAGTACGTGTTGATAGCGATCAGGATCGTGTTCATCCAGCAGTCGTTCGGCCAGTAGCCACAATCGATTGTGTTGTTCATCGGGGTTATAAAACCGCTGATTGATTGACTTGGCCAGCGTGCTGAACTGATGGTTTCCGGGTCGCCATAGCAGCAGACAATGCTGCAGGTTGAACAGGTTATCGGGGTCGAGTTGATAGCTGCCTTTTTCCGCCTGCTGTCGACAGTGAGTGATCAGCTGACACAGTTCGGCGTAGGCGGGTTTATCGGGGGCGAGCAATACCAGACAGTGATCGTGCCAATGCAGCTCAGTGCCATAAATCAGTTTGAGATCAACGTTGGCTGAGTCGGCTTTGGCATCCTGCAGGGCCTGCCAGGCTCGAACAATCCCCGCGACTGAGCATTCATCGGTAATGGCTAACGCCTGATAGTTCAGTTCGATGGCGCGTTGAACCAGTTCTTCCGGGTGTGATGCGCCGCGCAAGAATGTGAAGTTGGTCAGGCAATGCAGTTCGGCATGACGCCAGGGGTCTGGTTGCTGTGCACTCGAAGTCACGGTGTTTCAGCCGTAGAAACCGTGCAGAAACCAGCGGTTATGAGCGTCACGAAATACCCACAACTGCTGCTGTCCTGTATCCAGGCGATAATAGTCCCGTTGAATCACCCGGTGATCCCACCAACCGGTGGATTTGCGCATGGGCATTCTGGGGATCAGCCAGGTGGCATCGGGTGTATGACAGCGACTGGGAGCTGGCAATAGCCACAAGGGGGCATTGGGCCAGGCTCGCTGTATGTCTGTTGCACTGATGAGGGAAGCGGACAGCGACAAGGCAATGTCTTCAGTGTCGCTGGCGTACTCTGGGCGAGGATCGGGCGTCAGCTTCAACCTTTGCAGTTGTTCCGGCTCCAGCCGTGCCAGCAGGCGATTGAGCAGGGTGTCATTGTCGCTTCTCTCAAATCGGGCGGCGGATGATGGGGTGAATGGAGAGTCGGAATTTGGAGTCGACTGCCTGGAGTGATTGGCCTGTTCCCGGCGCAACTCGGGAAAGGAATCCGTTTGCGAGGGCTGCAAGGGGCGGAATTCATCTACCAGCAAGCGCAACTCCAGTACCGGCTCGGGAAGTGTTTGACGTTCCAGACGATATCGGGTCAGTGCCAGCAGCTCATCAAAGCGGTGTTCGAAGGTGGCAAAACTGAATGACCAATGGGTATCAGCCTGATGGCGATGGACAAGCGTCAGATTCAGCGTGCGTAACGTCAGTTGGCGTTGTTGTAAAAAACCGGCCAGTGCTGACAGCAACGGCCTGAGCGGAAAAATAAGGCCGTTCAGGTGTTCCACTTCCTGAACAAACAGGGCTTGTTGTTCAAACCGGGTGGGCAGTTCAAACCAGACCATGTCTTGTGGCTGTTGTCCGGATAAACGCCTGAGCCAGTCGACCAAATCGCTTCCCAGCCGGGTGGCCAGTCCGGAAAGCGGCAGGCGCAACAAGTCCGCTCCGGTTTTAACTCCCATGCGTTGCAAGGCCAGCTGCCACGGTTCTGGCAACAACAGATGAGAGAGGGGCAGGGCCTTGATGGCCGTTGTGGCTTGGTCCTGTGAGGCTGAAAGAAAAGCCAGGGGAGCAGGCTCAATGCTCCCCTGATACTGCGCTAACAAACGGGCTTGTAGCGGAATCGGGGAGCTGGCGACAAACAAGGGCCAGTGGGCATGATTACGCCACCGGATTTGTTCGACCAGTGCATCCAGCCCTCCAAACAGTTTCAGCATGGTACCCACTTCCAGCCACAGACCATGCGGGGTATCCAGTCCGATGCGGGCAGAAAACTGGTAAGCCCACACAGCTCGTTGCTGTAGCAGCTTTTGCTCCTGGAGTGGCTCCAGCAATAGGGTTTCCAGCGACGGACACAGGCTCAGAGCGGTGGGAAGCGCCATATCAATGTCGACACCGGCTTGTATCGCGGCAGAGGTACATTGGCGCACGCGATGATCTGCAGGATTCAAAACCGCCAGAGGCTGATTTTCTGGTACATGCAGACTGTGCAGAAACAGATCGGGAAAATACAAATACAGCCATAATGGGTGGGTTTTATGTCGGTTTGGTTGTTGGAAATCCATGCTCGATACCCGGTGATCTATTCAAGCTGAATGCCGGGTGCGGGTATCCAGCAGAAACGGTTTGCCCGGCCAGCGACCACGGCGCTTGAGCAGTTCCACTTGCAGGTGAGTCTGGCGCTGGGCCATCTCGACAGGGCGCCCGACTTTGAGCCGGAAGGCCGCTGGTGAACCGCTTGGGTCGTAGCCGGTTTGGGGCCATAACCAGCAATGGCAGTTCTGTTCTGTGGCCGCCAGTTGCAAGCGACGGATATGGCTTTTGCGCCATTCCCACAACCAGCCCAGTACGGCGCTGCAATGACCGCTGCGCATGGCTTCTTCCATGCACCAGATGGCCTCCTTGTAGCTGCGTGGGTGCACCATCAACATGTGGTTGACCTCAATGCCTGCCTGGGCCAGTGCCGGTGCAAATGGACGGGCAGGCGGTGCAACCCAGAGTACCCATCGGGATTGCTGGCTGAGTGCAGCCAGTGCTGGTAGCAGCAGGGTCAGTTCTCCGGCGCCCATACCTTGATGGTACATCTCACACACCAGACCAGCTTGCCAGCCACCTCCGGGGAGTTCCTTGTCCAGCTCGTCATAGCCGGTGCTCATGACGGGCCGGGTCAGGTTGGGTGTTTGATGACCTTGCCAGAGATTGCCTTGATCCATCCATTGGGACAGATCGCGTGCTGTTTCCGTCAGGGCTGATTCCGGGCTGATGTTTGAGTGATGGTGATCCAGAGATGGCAGTTTCATAGAAGTCTCCGGTGGGTGGATATATATACAGTACTGTTTAAAAAAACAGTATTCAAGATGGGCTGTGAAAAAGACACACCTGCAGTACAGCGGTCGGGTGACGGGAAGGTAGTCCGCAAGAGGGGCGAGAATGGATAGGAGGCTGAATGGGGGGAGAAGGGAACGGCGATAGAATCAAACATCGGCCAGTGGCTTGCTGGAGCCAGTAGCCGATGCTGGAGCAGAAAAGTGCTTCAGCTTTCGGACTCTGCCGCTTCGGCAGGCGCGTAGCGATTCTGCCACAGCACTTCCTGATCACCGTTTTCTCGCGCCAATACCCGCGCAGCGATAAACAGCGTATCGGACAAGCGATTGAGATACGCCAACAGCAGTGGGTTGGTGTCATCCTGAATGCCCAGTTCCACCAGCGCACGCTCTGCGCGACGGCAAACAGCCCGAGCCAAATGACAATGCGCTGCAGCCTGATTGCCGCCAGGCAGAATAAAGTCCTTTAGGGGCGGTAGCTGCTCGTTCAGGGCTTCCTGTTGTTGCTCAAGATCGGACAGTGCCTGGGCGTTAAAGCCATTGAAGCCGGGCACCGCCAGTTCCCCTCCCAGATCAAACAGGTCGTTCTGGATCTGCTTCAGCAGATCTTGCAGATCATGGTCGGATGGCAGACTGGCATCGAGCAGGCCAATCCAGCTATTGAGTTCGTCAACGTCACCAATGGCGTGAATACGTGCGCTGGTTTTACTGATACGGCTGCCATCGCCCAGGCCGGTGCTGCCTCCATCACCGGTTCTGGTGGTGATTTTAGAGAGTCGGTTTCCCATCCTGTTGTGCCCCTGTCTGAATCAAGAAATGCCGCTGTGGCGAGTGGAAATAAAGCGTTGTCAGCGTTCTGGCCGGATGATCCGGCCAGAGATCGCTTTTTTACTGTTCGAATGACTGCGTTACATCCAGAAATCGGATGCTATTGGCAGGCATCTCCAGTTCAATGCTGGCGCCGTTCTGGGTGTTGGTGTCGGTGTCGACCACCAGCAGTTTGGGTTCGTTGCCATCGGAAATGCTCACCCACAGACGGTTGTTTGGACCGACCGCGATTTCGCTCACAATCTTGTCTTTTTGCTCGGCCAGAGTCAGCGCTTCGCCCACATCCTGGGTGTGAGGGTTCAGCGAGTACACCAGGCTGGCGTTGGGGGTATAGCCTGTTTCCAGTGTCACAACGGCATACGCCAGGCGGTCGTTGACCGGTGCGATATCGGTGATGTGATAGTAGGTGTTGTTGGCAGTATCGTTCAGGTCGGCCAGTGTGGTGCCATCCATCAGCGGGGTGACTTCATAGGTGCTGGCATCAATCTTGTCGATAGCACCGCTGTTGGAACCATAGTCGCCGCGACCGGAGACGTAAATGGAGCCGTTATGGGCTTCAATGGTCTGTGGGTTGGTGGCGTTCAGCGGGATACCTTTCAGACCGTCTTGCTGCGGGTTGGTGTCGATTTCTTCATGGGTATTGAGGTCAATGGCCACCAGATACGGCGTTTGTGCCGACCACCAGCTATCCAGACGTTGCACGATAACGAACAGGGTGTTGTTTTCGATCACGGCGCCAGCCATATGGGGGATTGTTGCCGCGCGTTCGCCGCCGACGGTATACGCCGACAGATCAATGGTGGCTTTGATGAAGTCGGCTTCGGCCGTTGCAGAAGGATCAACCTGCCAGATGCTGGTTGCTCCATAGCGAATCAGGTAGGCGTTGTCATCGGCGTTTTGAACCAGAGTGTACGGGTTGGCGCTCTCTGTTGAAGCGGCGTCGTTGGTGCTGTATTTCCATTCTTCTTGCGACAGGCTGGTTGCAGCATCGTAACGGGCGATGGTGTCAATGTTGTGCTTGCCCATGTGATACAGGTACTGACCATAGGTCGAAATGTCGTAGTCGGATTGGGATGTGGTCAGCAGTTCCTGGGTCGCTGTGCGGTCACCAATGATGTTGCCGATGCCAATCTGTGCGCTGCTGTAGTCGGTCGCCGTCATCTGGACAACGTAAGAGCCTTCCTTGATCGAAGCGTTGTTGTCATCTTCGCCGATACAGGCTGTCAGCAACAAGGCACTGCTGAGTGTCAGGGTTGTTTTCAGAAAGGTCGTGTTCATAGAGAAAGCCATGTAATGGGTCGTTAATCTTGTTCTGGTTAATGCTCGTAATCAGAACTGGTATTGAAGGAATAGCGTCCAGTAGCGTGTTCTCGCCGGGCGCTGGCTGTAATCGTTAAAGCGGTTATTCATCAGGTTGTTGATGCGTAATCCGGTGTTGCCGTCTTCCCAGGTGTAGCGGTAGGCGGCATTGACAAGACGGCGTTGGTCCGCACGTTCAGCGGGCAAATTGGCGGGACCGGTATAGAGGTCGTCGGCCAGCTCCGCGCTGAGGTTGAGGTGATGCTCGCCAGTGTCTGCCTCGTTGTGATTCCGGCCCACAATGTGCCAGTCCAGATTGGCGATCAGACGGATGTGATAAATCCCCGCCAGATGTTTGCCATCGAACGACTTGTTGGTGGGATCATCGGTTTTACTCTGGTAGTGACTACCGGCCAGAGACCACTGCCAGTGTGATGACGACAGCGGCAGGTTCTGCTGCCATTGCCATTCCAGCCCTGTCAGGGTGGCTGAATGAGTATTCACATATCGTCCTACACCGGTGCTGCTGTAAACCGGAACAATGGCTTTTTCGAGCTGGCGCTGGAACAGGTTCAGGCTGAGTCGGGTCGGCAGCTGGAACCACTCGGTATCGAGTTCATTGTCCAGTGACCAGGTACGGCCCAATTCCGGTTCCAGATTCGGAGAACCGACCAGCAAACCGTGGTCGCCAAACTGCTCGTACAGGGTTGGACTGCGTGAATTACGTTTGTAGGACACACGCCAGAGCCAGTCGGATTCGGCGATCCAGTGGCTTTGCTGCCAGCTGATCTGAACGGATGGATACGTCCAGGAAGTCACGTCCTTCTGGCGTTGGCTTTTACGGGCACGCTGACCGCGTTGCTCACGATTGTGTTGGGCGCTGATGTGGAAATGACGAGTGTCATCGTCATTGCGCCAGTTTGCTTGCGTCAGCCATTGCAGTTGGTCAAGCCAGGAGAAGGAATCGCAGTTGCCAAGCGGATTGGTGCACTGTTCGCTGTCAGCATCATTACGGTATTCACTGTGATAGGTCTGGTGGGCCAGCTGAATTCCGCTACCGAATGTCCAGGCTGCGTTGAGGCGAGTAACGATGCCGAAATTGAATTGACTGTGGCGATATTGATAACGGTCGTCGTCAACTCCCAGGCCAATGACGCCTTGCGGGTCTTTGAAGGTGTCGTTGTGACGCTGATGGAACAGCTGCCAATGCAATGTCAGAGGCCGATTCCCGGTTGTCAAAGCCGGATTGCCGGACAGTTGTAAACGCAGGATATCACTGTCGAGGGCGGCGTCATTTTGCTTCGGGTTGCGATGAAAATAGGGCAGGTTCTTGCGCTCTGATTGCCAGTTGAGTGAGCCACGCGCCCACGGTGTTGCCTGGGTTAATGTCAGACTGTCACGACGGTATTCAGAATTACGCAACGGCTCCAGTCGGTTGCGCTCGGTGGGCGCGTCTTCCGGGCTGGAAACCGGATATTCGTAGTTGTTATCGCTACGCTGATGCTCATACCAGAGGTGTGTGTGAGAACGAATTCGACCTGATTCATCACGCGCAGCCCAGACTCGGGTATCAATACTGGCACTGGCGGTTCCCCAGGCACCGAGCGCCGCTCTCACATGAGTGTCAGGGCTATCGGGCTGATGGTCGGTCACCAGATTGATGGTGCCGCCAATGGCCTGATCTGCTGTCAGACCGTTACTCATGTCGGCCCCGGCGTTCAGAATTTCAATTCGGGCAATGCGGTGCAGTGGCAGGGCATTGAGATCGTAGCTGCCAAACTGACTCTGGGTGACTTCAATACCGTCAATCAACAAGCGCGTTTGCTGGCTGGAGGCTCCGCGCATGGACACCAGTACCGGATCGCCCAATCCTCCGAGTGGCTGCAGCTGCAGACCATTCATCTGTTGCAGTACGTCGCTGATGCTATTACCGCCAATCGCGAACTGTTCAGCGAGCAGTGTTTGCAAGCCGTTGTCCGGTAACGACTCTCTCTGACCGTAGCTGATGACGTTGGGGATCTCTTCGTTCGCATCGGCATTCCCACCAGTGTCTTCAGCCTGTAGCGACGGGGCAGCTCCCAGCAGTGCGGCCAGCATCGTTCTCAAAACCACACTGGCTGATAGTCCTGAGTGGGCCTGGTTGAGTGGACACAAACAGGGCACAGGGAGTGGTTTTGAGCGGAATGGGGTGGGCGACGGCTTCACAATACGACTCGGTGCGTGGGTGATATCGCAGAGGATTGAGCAGCAGCAACGGATAATGCATCGAGGGCTGTGAGCCGATGATGAATCGAACAGGAACGATTGCGCCGCCACTGCCCTCCGCAGTTGGGTTCTGTCTGTATCAGGCCGGTATCCGGGCTGACGACTGGCTGTCGGGTTTCTGGGGGATGTGTCTGAAATCCTGAAACCGGCAGCGCCACAAACGCCTTCCCATGAATGCCTTCACAGTGGCGGATGAAACATCAGTTTGTGGCCAAGTCGATCACCGTTGCGGGGGCAGCGTTGGTATTGCAAGGCCTGTGCTGTGACAGGGTATTGCGCACCAAACTTCCCGTTTAACTTTGCTGGCTGATCAAATAGCGAGCAAAGCACCTGAACGAAGCCGGGAGACTAGCGGGCATGAATAAAAGGGTCAATTGTGAATGTTCCCTATGTTCATGACGATTTTTCATGATGAGTATGAAGTGTCGGCGTATTGCCGGTCAGTTCAAGGCTTGAAACAGGTGTTCTGTCAGCGGCATCGGCAGCTTTTCAGCTCTGGCCACTGCCAGCAAGTAGCCACAGATATAGGCCAGCTCGGTGGGGCGTCCGGCCAGAATATCTTGCAAGGTCGATGAACGATTGTGTCCGGTCGCTTCGGCAACCTGCTGTGAGCGTTCAACCAGAGGCATCGCGAGTGTCCAGCCCATGCGGTCATAGAGTGTTTGCACTTCTTGTGCGAGTTGAATCAGCTGCTGGCGGTATTCCATGTTGGTGACCAGCTCGCCGTTGCGACAGCGCAGTTGACCTGTGAGTGGGTTGATCACGGCGTTGATGGCGAGTTTTTCGCGCTGACGCTGGTGGATATCGGTGACCAGCTGCAGCTGACCCGGAAGGGATTCCGGCGGAATGGAGTTCCCAGATGCCGGGCCAATCCAGGTGGAACCGGCTCCCGCATAGACCACCTGTTGCGGTTTCGGCCGGAACGCGCCTTCGGTGGAAATTCCCAGCCAGACTTCACAGGATAACTGCTGCTGAGCCAGCCATTGTTCAACTTGCTGCTGCTGCCCCATGCCGTTTTGTAGCAGCAAGATACGTTTTACGGTCGACAGACAGGCTGACCAGGGCCTGAGTGCGGCCAGAGTATGGGTGGCCTTTGTGGTTACCACCAGCCAGTCCAGTTCGGGACAGAGCGGATCGTTGTGCGGTGACCAGATTGGCAGCTCGATAACGTCCACGCTGCCATCGAGTTGGCTAAACTGTCGGGTGATGACGTCTGCTTGCGGTTTTAATGCGTAAAGGCGTTGGCTGGTGAGCAAGTCGCGCCAGTGCCAGGCCATCAGGGTACCGATGGCACCCATGCCCAGAATACCGATTGTGGTGGGCGTGGAAGTGTTGGTGAATTGCTCTTCCGAACCGCTGGATTGCGGATGGCGTGGTGATTGGGACATGTTGCGCTCTTTTACTGACCGAAGCCGTGAACCGGGTGATTAGTTTTTGCTTTTGCGGGACTGGCAGAGTATACAGTGCGGCCAGAATGATATACCTGCCAATTATCTGGTGGTGGAAGACGAGGAATTTGAGATATGCCTTCTTTTGACACGGTTTCCGAAGTAGACAAGCACGAAGCACAGAACGCAGTGGACCAGGCCAATCGTGAGCTGGACAAGCGCTTTGACTTCAAGGGCGTGGATGCCAGTTTCGAATTGAAGGATTTCAACGTCACGCTGACCGCCAATGAAGAATTCCAGATCGAGCAAATGAAGCCGATGCTGGAAGGTGCGATGATCAAACGCAATATCAAGGTGTCTTGCCTCGAATACGGCGACCTGACCGGTGCTGGCAAGCAGGTGAAAATGATTGCCACCATGCGCCAGGGGATTGATAAGGACCTGGCTCGTCAGCTGGTCAAGATCGTAAAAGACAGCAAACTCAAGGTACAAGCGTCGATTCAGGGCGAAATGGTGCGTATCCAGGGCAAAAAGCGCGACGATCTGCAGCAGGTCATGGCGTTGTTCCGTGGTGATGAATCCATTTCAATGCCGCTGGCGTTCAAGAATTTCAAAGATTAATGACGCAACCTTCTGAGACCGTGAAGTCAGGCAACCACGGTACTCAATCTGCGACAGAATCCCGCTCATTCAGAGCCTGGTGGCGGGAAGCTCGCCATATCTATACACGCAAACCGGTGATTGCCATCAGCCTGCTGGGCTTTGGTGCCGGTTTACCGTTCCTGCTGGTGTTTTCAACCCTGACCGCCTGGCTTCGTGATGCCGAAGTGGAGCGCACCACGATCGGTTTCTTTGCCTGGATCGGCATGACCTACTCCATCAAGGTGTTTTGGGCGCCGGTCGTGGATCGACTCCGCTTGCCCCTGCTCGGTCGGACGATGGGCCAGCGCCGCAGCTGGATCTTGTTGGGCCAGTTGGGCATTG
Source organism: Oceanospirillaceae bacterium (assembly GCA_002723385.1). Lineage (GTDB taxonomy): Bacteria > Pseudomonadota > Gammaproteobacteria > Pseudomonadales > Oceanobacteraceae > Oceanobacter. The sequence continues at coordinate 10,634 of PBNY01000026.1, forward strand.
CTGCAGGTTTGGTGTGGATGAGTATGCTCGATCCTCATACCGACTTGTGGTGGATTGCCGCCGCCGCGTTGCTGGTTGCCTTCAGTTCGTCGACGCAGGATGTCGCGCTGGATGCTTTCCGGATTGAATCCGTGGATGACAGCCTGCAAGGCGCGATGTCGGCCAGTTACATCTTCGGTTATCGCGTCGCGCTGCTGTTTTCCGGTGCCGGTGCCTTGTATCTGGCCGACTGGTACAGCTGGAGTTGGGCGTACCTGGGCATGGCCAGCTTGATGGCCGTTGCCGTGCTGACCATTCTCTGGAGTGATGAGCCGAAACATCTGAATGCCGAGCAACGCGAGCGTGCCGATGCAGATCTGATCGACCGCCTGTTTGGTCGCCCCATGCATTTACTGCAGCGTCCGCCCTGGCAGCGCTGGTTGTTGGGAGCGGTGATTTGCCCGATTCTGGAATTCTTCCAGCGCAACGGCTGGTTCGCGTTACTGATTCTGACCTTTATCGCGGTGTTCCGGCTCAGTGACATCACCATGGGGGTGATGGCCAATCCTTTTTATCTCGATCTGGGATACAGCAAGTCGGACATTGCCCGCATTGCCAAAATGTTCGGCTTTATCATGACCATTGGCGGCTCCGCGTTGTGCGGTGTGCTGGTGGTCAAATGGGGGCTGTACCGTCCGCTGCTGCTGGGAGCAATTCTGGTGGCCGTGACCAATCTGTTGTTTGCACTGTTAGCGATCACTTACGACGGCTCCCGTCCTCCGCTGAGTTGGCTGGTGCTGGTGATCAGCGCGGATAATCTCAGTGGCGGTATCGCCGCAACCGCCTTTGTGGCGTATCTGTCCAGTCTGGCCAACAAGAGCTATACCGCTACCCAGTATGCCCTGTTCAGTTCGTTGATGACCTTGCCGGGCAAGTTCATCAGCGGCTTTTCGGGTTGGGTGGTGGATGGCTGGGGCTACACGCATTTCTTCTTTACGGCGGCTGCGTTGGGTATTCCGGCCATTCTTCTGGTGCTGGTGCTGATTCGAAAACAATCGCAGTTACCGACGATTAATTCCACTGACATCAAATAATTACAGCTGTATCAATTGGGGTGGGTTTTTCAGGGATTGTTGCGTGTATTAGCGGTTTTTTTGGCGTTGGTATTGATGAAAACCGATGTCATGATTTGAGAAGCAGTCTGAAAACCTTTAGGGTACAAAGCAAATTGGTTGCCCAGAGTATTTCATGTCTCAGAATCACGATAAGTACAGTATTGACAATACCGACTACCAGGTCGGGCAGGACAATATTCAGAAATGGGGCTTCGACGTCCATAACCCGGTTTTTGGTGTCAGTGCTGCGTTGATTGTTATTTTTCTCGTTGCTGTTCTGATCGGCGATACAGAAACGGCCAAGGCGACTCTGGACGGTCTCAAGTGGGACATCATTGGCACTTTTGATGCCTTCTTTATCTGGTCAGTGAACCTGATTCTGCTGTTTATTGTCGGCTTGTGCGTCTCACCTTACGGCAACATTCGTCTGGGCGGGGAGAATGCCGAAGCGGAGCATTCTCTGCTGTCCTGGTTCGCAATGTTGTTTGCCGCAGGCATCGGCATTGGGTTGATGTTTTGGGGAACGGCTGAACCATTGGCTTACTACACCGGCTGGTATGAGACGCCATTGGGAGTTGAAGCCAATACCCCGGCAGCGGCAGAGCTGGCGATGGGGGCAACGATGTATCACTGGGGGTTCCACGCCTGGGCGGTTTACGGCATCGTTGCGCTGTCTCTGGCATTTTTTGCCTATAACAAGGGCTTGCCGCTGTCGATTCGTTCCGTGTTCTATCCAATTCTGGGCGATAAAACCTGGGGATGGGCAGGGCATTTCATTGATATTCTGGCGGTGCTGGCGACCTTGTTTGGTCTGGCAACATCACTGGGACTGGGCGCACAACAGGCCGCTGGTGGTATTAATCATGTTTTCGGCATTGAAGGTGGTGTTGGGTTACAGATTCTGGTGATTGCGTTTGTTACGGCTCTGGCCATTGTTTCTGTGGTACGTGGTTTGGAAGGGGGCGTCAAGGTATTGAGTAATATCAATATGGTGCTGGCTCTGGCATTCCTGATCTTTGTGACTCTGGCGGCCTTTGACCCGGCGGTTTCCAACATTCCAACCACGTTGGTGGCTTATCTGCAAAATATCATTCCTTTGAGTAACCCCCATGGCCGTGAAGACGAAGCCTGGTTACAGGGCTGGTCTGTGTTCTACTGGGCATGGTGGGTATCCTGGTCGCCATTTGTGGGCATGTTTATCGCTCGTGTGTCCAAGGGTCGTACCATTCGTCAGTTTATTGCGGGCGTCTTACTGGTGCCCACCGCTATCACGATTATCTGGATGGGTGTTTTCGGTGGTGTGGCCATTGATCAGGTTGTGAACGAAATGGGAGTTCTGGGGGCAAAGGGTCTGACTGACGCTTCCATGGCCACTTTCCAGATGATTGATCAACTGCCGATGGCCAGTATCGTATCGGTGATTGCCATTGTTCTGGTTATGGTGTTCTTTATTACCTCCTCTGATTCCGGCTCTCTGGTGATCGATAGTATTACTGCGGGTGGCAAGATTGATGCGCCAGTGCCGCAACGGATCTTCTGGGCGTCGGTAGAGGGGGCGATCGCTGCTGCCCTGTTATGGATTGGAGGTACTGAAGCCATGCAGGCCTTGCAAGCGGGCACCATATCGACCGGTTTGCCCTTTACTTTTGTCTTGCTGTTGATGTGTGTGAGTCTGTTGATGGGCTTGCGTACCGAGCGCCGCTAGCCGCATCGCCGTCGGAACTGGAACGTCAATAGACGACAAGAGGAGTGCTTACTCCAGGTGCCACAGCTCGGAGACCGGTGTATCCGGGCTGAAATGATGCGCCAGCTGGGCCTGAAGTAGTTCAGCGGTGGCGATGGCATCCGTCAGGGCATGGTGGGGATGGTAAAACGGCAGTCGGTAACGCTGGCGGCATTCTCCCAGGCGTACTGATGGCAGTGGACGCTTGAACAGTTTGTCTTGCCAGGACTGGTGCTGACGCAATTGCTGATGCTCCAGTGCCATGGTATCGATCACGGGAAAGTCGATGCTTTCGCCGATTCTTCGCAGCAGTTCCCGCGCCATAAACTGGCGTTCAATTCGCTGGTAATGCACTACAATGACCCGGCCACTCAGTGCCGGCAGCACGTCGTTGAGAATGTGCAGCAAATCCGGCGCTTCGGATAGGTCGGAGTGGCGGATGCCATGAATCACCACCGATTGCTGAGACAGTGAATCGGAAGGTTTCACCAGCCATTCTCTCGCCTTGCGACAATAAACACGTTGATGATCGAACGGCACCAGGCCGATGCTGATGATTTCATCCTGCTCCGGGTTCAATCCGGTGGTTTCAAAGTCCAGGGCAACCATGGGGAGCTGCGAGACGGGAGTGTTGGCCGCTACCATTCCGGCTGCGTAATAATCTTTTAGATAGCAATTGTTCGCTTCTGAAGCCAGCTGGACATAACGCTCTTTCCATTCCGGTATCGTCGTGTGGGCAAACCGCCGTGCATTCATGGCTCTGCTCCGATCAGTTCTTGATGTTCAGCGGTTTGCCCGCCTGATAGCGATAACGCAAAAAGCCCTGGGCACGATCCACAACCTGAAACGCTTCCTTGAGGTTGCGTTGCTCAAAGCTGGACAGCAGCTCCGGTTCGATGTTGTTGTCCGGTGTGTCGCCGCGTTCTATATCAGCGGCCTGATGACGAATGCGTACCAGCGCGATGTATTCCAGAGCGTCACTGAGATCGCGGGCATTCCCCTCGGGCAACAGCTTGTGATCCTGTTGAATATCGTCGAGTCGTTCAAACGAATTGCGCGCAGTGGAGCCAATCGCCAGAGCGTGTACGCGAATCAGGTCTGACAAGGGAGCTGTACCACGTCGTTTGAGGTTGATGGTTGGCAAGTGCTTGCCATCCTGCTCCATCACAAAGCCTTTGAAGAACCCCAGGGGCGGTGTGCGATTCAGCGCATTGCGCGCCATGTAGGCGAGAAAACGGGTGTGGTTACGTGTTCGGCTGGCAACAAAAGCGACCAGTTCGTCGGCCCATCGAGTCTGGCCATATACGCCGTCGAGGTCGAAAAAGATATTGCTGTTGAGCAGTGATTGCGGCGTTGGATTGTCAATCCAGTCACTGAACTGTGCTTGCCACTGTTGCTGTGTCATACGCCACTGCGGATTGGACGCCATGATGTTGCCACTGCAATAACGATAGCCACAGGCGTTCAGTCCGTCGCAAACAAAGCGGGCGAGTTTTTCGAAATAGGAATTGTGCAGGCTGGGATCGTAGTGGTTATCCAGAATCAGGGCGTTGTCCTGGTCGGTCACGATGAGTTGTTCATCGCGAGCCATGGACCCCAGCGCCAGAAAACAGTAGGGGATCGGTGGCGGGCCCAGCTTTTCTTCGGCCAGCTCGAGCAAGCGTTGCTTGAAAGTACGGCCAATCACCGACATGGCGCTGCCGATCATATGGGAATTGGCGTCTTCATTGACCATGCGGGCAAAAACCGACGGTAGCTGTTTGGCGAAGTTTGCCAGTTCATCGACACTGGTTTGCCAGTGAATGCCACGCACCATTAACAGGCTGCTTTGGGATTCGTGTCGGAGGATGTCGCTCATGCTCATCACCCCCACCGGTTCGCCCTTGCGCGTCACAGGCAGGTGATGAAGATTCAGTCGTAACATTACCAGCAGGGCTTCAAACAGGTATTCACTGTCTTCGATCGTTGCCATGTCGCCACTGAGCAGATCGGCTGCTGGCGTGGTATCTGGCAAACGTTGGGCCAGCAAGCGGCTACGCAGGTCCTGGTCTGTGATAATACCGGTCGCGTCATGGCCGGAAAGCACCAGCACCGACGACACGCGTTCTTCATCCATTCGGGTAGCCACTTCATACGCTGGCGTGGCTGAATCCACACAGATCGGCTCTCTCAATGCGATGGAACGGATTCGAACCGTAGTGAGGTCGTTATTGTCGGCCTGGGAGGCCAGGGTTTTACGCAGCAGGTTACTGCCATCCATTTCGAAAAATTCGGCGAAGGCCTCAAAGCGATTGCAGTAATCGTCGAACAGGTCCGCAGGAATACAATAGAGCAGGGTGTCTTCCATGGTTCGGGCAGGAAATCGAACCCGACGTTTCATTAACAGGCTGAGATGCCCAAAGGTGTGTCCTTCAGAGAGGCGGTTGTAGAGTTCACCATTACGGCGATGGGATTCGACGGCGCCGCTGCGTATCACATACAGGTCGGTGATTTCCTCGCCGTATTGCAGCACCATTCGATTGGCGCGGACGTAGCTGATTTCGACTTGCTGAGCAAGGTGATTCAGAGCGTCGTCTTCGAGGGTATCAAAGGGCGGAAACTGGCGAAGAAAGTGAACAACTTCGAGATCTTCAACCTGCATGAACGAAACCTGTTAATGGGCGAAGTGTAGCCGTACAGGCTAGCAGATTGACCGATACCGGGACAGTCAGAGCAAGCGGGGGCGCGGTCGGGGTTGGGTTTTCCAACCGTAGCGACGCAGGCTGATTTTACCGTCCTGACTGACCACAACGCCTTCTTCTCTCAAGCGTTTGGCCTGTTCGTCTCCGCCATTCAAGGGTGGCAGACTGATGCGTCCCTGAGCGTTGATGACACGGTGCCAGGGCAGGCGAGTGTCATTGGGCAGCTGCTTCAGAATCTGTCCCACCCAGCGTGCGCGTCGTGGTAATCCGATCAATTCCGCCAGCTGACCATAGGTAACAACCTTGCCCTCTGGCACCGAGGCCAGCAAGGTGTAGAGCCGAATATCGTTTCTCGGGCCGGTTGTGGTTGGCTGGGTTAAATTCACGGTCTTCCTGTTGAACTCCAAGAGCAGAGTTAATAATCATTTCAGTCTAGGCGACGTTTGTTGCAAAGTAATATCAGGATTTCAGCCTGAGCCCTAATAAAATGACCGCCAAACAGGACGTTTGACGGCCTGGTGATTCAAACAATAATTATTGTTATCTGAGCGATTTGATCAGAAGTAATAGTCCAGCGTGACGTACAGGGCTTCGAAATCACCTTCACCCAGCATGCCATTGGCATCGACATAGCCATCCTGAGCCAGATACTCAACGTAGAACCAGCCCGGGCCGTAGTCGTACATCATGCCGTAGGCATAGGCCGCGACGTCATCGGCGCTGTTGCCTTTGGTGTCCGGGGAAGCCCAGGTACCGTCTGCGTAGAAATAGTAGTCGCCCATGCTGTAGGACAGTTCCAGCAGCGTACGGGTGTTCTGAACAAATGCCTGATTCAGGGATTTTGGCAAGCGACGTTCGGTGCTCAGGTATTGCGCCTTGATGCCAATATCTGACACCTTGCCCTTGTAGTAGGCAACGGCGGCGTTGTGGCTGCCACTGAGCGGATTCTCTGGATCAGTCCCTTCCAGATCTTGCAGTTGACCATTCTGGTAAGAGGCACCGACGGTGTGGTTGTCTGCGACCTGATACGAGGCATCCGCAACGGCTGTCTGTACCTTGCGGTAAGTGGTCGGTGTCCCCCAGTGGCCGTTGTCGTCCATGGTATCGGTGCTGGTTTCGCCCCAGTCATCGGCATGGTAGTAAGCCAGGTTATAGCTGAGCTTGTCCTGGCTGCCCGACAGCTTGAAACCCACATCCATCTGGTCTCCGTAACCGCCCATCAGCATGTCGCCGGGCCAGAAGTTGCTGTTCTTGAAGCCGAACGGCACCTGGCTCTTGCCGACCTTGACCGAGTGCGCGTCGTTCAATTGGTAACCCATCCAGGCTTTATGAATACCGAAATTGTCGCCAGTGCTGTTGCTGGTCGGGCGTGTAAACGCACCTGGCCCGAAACGGATTTCTGACTCAAACGACCAGGGCTTGTCCTTTGGCTTGTCGGTAATGTAGAACACGATGGCTTCGTCAGCGATGTCACCGCTGGTGTGTTCATCGCGCGTTTCGTCGATACCGCTGTCCACATGATAACGGTAGTTCATCCAGAAACCGCCGCTGATGGAAGGAGATGCCAGAGCGACAGGCGCCGCGCTGGTCAGTGCCAGGGCCAGAGCCATGCCAGTCAGGCGTGTGTTTGAGCCAGTGCTGTTCTTCATGGAGGGTGGTGTTTGTTGCATCGTTGATTGCATCTCAACCTGCTTTTTTATGAGTGAGTGACAGGAGCCGCAACTCCTATAGAGGTAGCCTCGCTCCACTGGGAGGGGCCGGAAAGATATCGGGACAGGGCTTGGCAGGCATTGAATGCGCTGAGCACCTGTTCACGACCAGAGAAATAAAAAAGGCGTTATGAATCACCTTCATAACGCCTCGGGAATAATGGTAAAGGGTTGCCCTTACAGGATCAACCTCGACCCGCTCAGAATGAACTGATGACTAGATACGCAGTGCGCCGTCGACTTCTACCACACGACCGGAGACATAATCGTTCTCCATCAGGTAGGCCACTGTGTGAGCAATGTTCTCAGGCTGACCCATGCGCTTCAGTGGAATACCAGAGATGATCTTGTCCAGCACCTGGGGAGGCATGCTGCCGGTCATGTCGGTTTCGATGAAGCCTGGAGCAATGGCATTGGCGCGGATGTTATAGCGTGACAGCTCTTTCGCCCATACGGTCGCCAGACTGGCCACACCGGCTTTGGCTGCGGAGTAGTTGCTCTGCCCCATGTTACCAGCGCGGGAAATGCTGGAAATGTTGATGATACAGCCGCCTTCGCCGCCCTTGATCATCTGAACCGCCGCTTCACGACCACACAGGAATACGCCAGTCAGGTTCACATCAATGACTGCCTGCCAGTGAGACAGGGACAGCTTGGATATTTCGCCATCTTTCTGGCGAACCATCAGACCATCGCGCAGGATACCTGCATTGTTCACCAGGCCGAACAATGGACCCAGCTTGACCGGGATGGAAGTGAAGGTGGATTCCACCTGTGCTTCGTCAGCGACGTTACAAACGAACGTTTCGGCGCTGCCACCGACTTCTTCGATCAGACGTTTGGTTTCGTCCATTTGCTCCTGGTTCAGGTCAATAACCGCAATGCGAGCGCCTTTTTCGGCGAGGAATACTGACATGGCGCGGCCAAGGCCCTGACCGGCACCGGTGATTGCAATGACTTTGTCTTGCAGGTTCATATAAAGCTCCAGTTTGGATGTATGAACTGAAACCCGGGAGGGATCATTATTCTTGTTATGGCAGAGTGAGGATCTGCTTGCCCGGACTTCAATAATGGTAGCCAGTGCCGAATACCTGACTGACGACTGACCATTTCTTGGCCAGTTGATTATAGAGCACCGCGCTCGTGACAAAACTCCGTCTTTGGTTTAGCTGCCGAATAACCGCAATTCAGGCGATTTATATCAAACCAGTCTGGACAATCCGATTGGCCCGATTCGACTTCCGGATAACTTGATTTTGTGCGGTTAGCCCCCAAATCTCACCTTTCATACATCAGGCAGCGGAGAAAACTCGTGCCACTTTTACTCGCATTTATCATCGTGCCAATGGCCGAGCTGGCGGTTTTGATTCAGGTAGGTTCGGCCATCGGTGTGCTGTGGACCATTCTGATCATCATGCTGACCGCCGTCATTGGCGTTGCGTTGCTGAAGCGCCACGGAATGGAAGTACTTACCCGCGCCAGTCAGCGCATGAATGAAGGAGCCTTGCCCGCCAATGAACTGGCCGAGGGCTTTTTACTGGCTTTTGCGGGCGCCTTGTTGCTGACTCCGGGATTTTTGACCGATGGTTTGGGCTTCGCGTTGCTGGTTCCGGCGTTCCGTTCCACTCTGATTGGCACCGTCCTCAAGTTACTGAAACCCAAAGTTGTCGGCGGTGCACAGTTTCGTGGTAATACCTATGAACAAGCTGAAGAGGTTCATCAGTCGCCTCGCAAGCCATTTGTGCGCCCGTCTCAGGGCCAATCGGGCGATTCTTCACACCGACCGGAAGTCATTGATGGCGAGTTCCGCCGAGAAGACTGAAAAAATTTCTCATTCAGGTGTTGAAAAGCTTTTTCATGCCCTAATTAAACCTGTCACACAGATTCGGGCTTTTACTGGGCATTCCCAGTTACAGCCCAGTTGGAACAACCTTACTATAACCATTGGAGAGAACCTCAAATGAAAATCCGCCCTTTACACGATCGTGTTGTTGTTCGTCGCAAGGAAGAAGAGCAAACCACTGCTGGTGGCATCTTGCTGCCGGGCGCTGCTGCTGAAAAGCCAAATCAGGGTGAAGTAGTTGCAGTCGGTACTGGTCGAGTTTTGAACAACGGTGATATCCAGCCTCTGGCTGTTGCTGCAGGTGATACCGTTGTATTCGGTAAGTACTCTGGCTCCAACACCATCACTGTAGATGGTGAAGAGTTGCTGATTCTGAACGAAAACGAAATTTACGGCGTGATCGAAGGCTAATTGCTTCGCACTTCGACATCTCATCCGAACTGAATTCTGAGGAAAACTGATAATGGCTGCAAAAGAAGTAAAATTTGGTAACGAAGCACGTCAAGGCATGCTGAACGGCGTTAACGTCCTGGCTAACGCGGTAAAAGTAACTCTGGGCCCTAAAGGCCGTAACGTGGTTCTGGACAAGTCTTTCGGCGCTCCAACCATCACCAAAGACGGTGTATCGGTAGCGAAGGAAATCGAACTGGAAGACAAGTTCGAAAACATGGGCGCTCAGATGGTTAAGGAAGTGGCTTCCCAGGCAAACGACCAAGCGGGTGATGGAACCACGACTGCTACTGTTCTGGCTCAGTCCATTGTTAACGAAGGTCTGAAGTCTGTTGCAGCTGGCATGAACCCAATGGACCTGAAGCGCGGCATCGACAAGGCGACTGCTGCGGTTGTTGCTTCTCTGAAAGAACAGGCTCAAACCTGTGAAGACAGCAAAGCCATTGCTCAGGTAGGTACTATCTCTGCCAACTCTGACGAAACCGTTGGCCGCATCATTGCTGAAGCAATGGAAAAGGTTGGTAAAGAAGGCGTTATCACTGTGGAAGAAGCGCGTGGAATGGAAACTGAGCTTGAAGTGGTTGAAGGAATGCAATTCGACCGCGGATATCTTTCTCCATATTTCGTAACTGATCCTGAAAGAATGGAAAC
>PBNY01000027.1 GCA_002723385.1 Oceanospirillaceae bacterium
TGTTTGTCTGGGACATCAGGCTCACACCACCCAGTCCGCCCAGTGTTTCCGTTCCGAAAATATCGCAGGCGATACCGCCCCAGACACCGCACAAGCCGTGCAGTGGCCATACGCCCAATACATCATCAAACTTCGGCGCTTTGTTCTGCGCCAGCGTAAATACCCAGACAAACAGAGCGCCGGCCACACCACCAACGAACAGAGAGCCGATCGGGTGCATCACGTCTGACCCGGCACACACGGCCACCAGCCCGGCCAGCGGGCCATTGTGAATAAAGCCAGGGTCATTCTTGCCCACCAGCATGGCAACCAGTGTGCCGCCGACCATCGCCATCAGGCTGTTCACGGCCACCAGACCGGAAATGCCATCGATGGTTTGCGCTGACATCACGTTAAAGCCGAACCAGCCGACCGCCAGAATCCAGGCACCCAGCGCCAGGAAAGGAATGTTGGATGGAGCGAAGGCCACCACTTTGCCACCGCGATAGCGGCCATTACGAGCGCCCAGCAGGTAAACCGCTGCAAACGCAATCCAGCCACCCACGCCGTGCACCACGATGGAACCCGCGAAGTCATGGAAACCGGCGCCGAAGGATTCTTCCAGCCAGGTCTGGAAGCCGTAGTTGCCGTTCCAGATCATGCCTTCGAAGAAGGGATACACAAACGCAACCGTCAGGCCGGATGCAATCAGGATCGGATAGAACTTGGCCCGCTCGGCAATACCACCGGAAACAATCGCCGGAATCGCTGCGGCAAAGGTCAGCAGGAAGAAGAACTTCACCAACTCATAGCCGTTGTTGTCCACCAGCTGATCCGCGCTGGCAAAGAAGTTGGTTCCGTAGGCTATTTGATAACCAATAAAGAAGTATGCCAGTGCCGAGATACCGAAGTCGGTAATAATCTTGACCAGCGCATTCACCTGGTTTTTATGACGGACAGTACCGACTTCCAGAAACGCAAAGCCACCGTGCATCAACAGCACCATGATGGCGCCCAGCAAGATAAACAAGGTGTTGGCCCCGGTCATCAGGGTTTCAACGGCGCTGTTCACACCAGTCAGATCCAGAGTTTCCACAAAAATCCCCTCACAACAGTTCATCAATGCAGCACCAGTGTGCCGCGTCTTTCGATCACCAGCCCCAAAGCAGGGCGATAAACTTTATTGGGAGGAGTTAAAGCAGGAAGCGGGCCAGATTTGTCATCTTTGTTAATGACAAAAGACACCAAAATAAAACAGACAGATTCAAACTGGTGCCAAACCCCATGAAATATAGGCTCCATTTACAGTCACAACCTGAAAAATCGCCCCTTAATGCGGCAGGCAACATTTTGGAGAATGCCCAGGCTCAACCGGTAGAAAACAAAAAGGCACCGATATGGTGCCTTTCAGGTTGAAATGCTCAATCAAAGAGCACGGCATTTATCCCAGCAACAGCTTGATCGCAACGATGGCCGTCACCAGCTCATATAAACGCTTGATGGTCACATTGGCCGAGCTGACTGACGTATGCGCTCCCAGATAGCCACCAATCAGGGAACCGGCCACCAACGCCGGAATCCAGCTCCACTGAACATCCGCCAGGGCACCCATGGTGATGGCTCCGCTGCCATTCCATCCCAGCCCCACCGCAACCAGTGTGTGAGCCACAGCCAGCTTGTAGTCAAAACCAAACCAGTAAACCAGCCACAAGGTCACGAACAGGCCGCTGCCAGCAGAAAGAGCGCCGTTAATAAAGCCAATCAGCAACAACACGGCAGCACCAATCAGAATCCCGGTTTTATCACGATGCCGAGCTTCTTCTTCCAGCCCCATCTTCGGCTTGAAGATCGAGTACAGACTCAGTGCCAGAGTCAGTAATCCGAGTACAATTTCAGCCGGTCTGGACGGCACATCGATAATGAAAATGGCGCCAGCCACCACTCCCGGCACCCCAGCCAGCACCACCAGCAAAAGCAACCACCGTTGCAGATGGTCTTCTTTTAAATGTCGTACCGTCGCTCCCAGGCCCAGCGCCACCGTGGCAATCTTGTGCGTCGCCAACGCCAGCGGAAACGGCAGCCCCATAAAAATCAGAATGGGCAGTTGAATCAGGCCTGCTCCTCCGCCTGCGAGTGCCGAAAACCAGTTGGCAACGATTGAAAGCACCAAAAGGGTGCCCTGTTCCATATAATCCAAGAGTTATATACCTTATATCACTGCACTACCGCACCGGATTTGCTTTACTCTCCGGCACTCATGAAAGAAGCAGTCTGTAAGAAACCTGTCATGACGACGACAAACTGCCCTCTACCACTCATCACCCCAAAAGAGAATGACATGAAATATTCGCTGTACTACCACAACATGTGTCCTTTCTGCCTGCGCGTTCTGTCCGCTCTGCCGAGCGTTAAAGTGAACGTTGAAAAACGCGATGTGATGCGCAACCCGGAATTCCGTCAGCAACAGCAGAAAGCCACAGGCCGTACCACCGTTCCATGCCTGCTGATCGAAAATGAAGCAGGCAAGGAAGAGTGGATGTACGAATCAGCGGATATTATTCGTTTTCTGAAAGGGCTGTAAGCGGCTCTTTATCCGCGTTGACCAAACCAGAGCAGTGTCGTTTATTCAGCAGCAGCACGCTCTGCCAGAATCCGGGTCACGGTGTCCACCACGGCCTGGGTTTGAGGATCGACTTCCACATTAATGGCGTCACCCACCTGAGCCAGTCCGAAGGTTGTGACATCACGGGTTTCCGGGATCAGGTGCACCGAGAAACGCGCCTCCTCCACTTCGGCAATGGTCAGGCTGCAACCGTTCAAAGCCACATAACCTTTATCCAGCAGATACTTCGCCAGCTCCGCCGGGCGCTCGAACCAGATTACGCAATTGTGTTCCGTGATAAGAATGTCCAGCACCGCCACCTGAGCCATCACATGGCCGGACAACAGATGCCCGCCAATCTCGTCGCCCATACGTGCGGACCGTTCGATGTTGACGACATCGCCTTGCTCAAGAGCCCCCAGGTTGGTCACGGCCAGCGTCTGACCAATGGCATCAAAACTGGCCAGCGTCGAGCCATCCGGCTGTGATTCCATGCTTCTGACGGTCAGGCAAGTGCCGTTCAATGCCACCGATGCACCGATTTCCAGACCGCTTCCCAGCTCCGGAGAGAACGCCAGCGTGAAGGTCGCAAAGTCCTCTTTGCGATCCAGAGCAGCAATGGGCAAACGGGCCTTGACGATACCGGTAAACATGGAAACAGACTCCTGGGTCAAAAATGATACGTTGCTTCAGTGATAGTCTGACTATATTAAAGGTATGAGTTTTTCAAAGACACCTTGCGGCCCGATCCAGATCAAATAACCAGAGAACGTTCTCTACAACAGGAGGATCAGCGATGAAAATGCAAAGAACCGGCCTGATCCTGTCCGGTGGCGGCGCTCGCGCTGCCTATCAGGTCGGCGTACTGAAAGCGGTTCACCGTATATTGCCCCCGAGCAAACACAACCCGTTCGATATCATCTCGGGCACATCCGCTGGCGGTATCAACGGTCTGGCACTGGCGACCTACTCGCAGAACTACCGGCTCGGCATTCGACAACTGGAGCGCATCTGGCGGCATTTTTCCTGTGAACAGGTCTATCGCACCGACTTCTGGGGCATCTCAAACGCGCTGGCTCGCATGAGTCGCAGCCTGATCATTGGTCGTCGCTACAAGAACGACCCGGTCTCCCTGCTAGACAACGAGCCGCTGCGCGAGTTACTCGAACAGGCCATTCACTTTGACTGCATCCAGCCTGCTATCGACAGCGGCGCACTCTATGCCGTAGCGGTCAATGCCTCCGGGATCGACAGCGGCGAATCGGTCAGCTTCTTCGCCGGACACCCGGACATTCCCGACTGGGATCGACAGCGCCGGGTCGGACGTCGAACCGCTCTCGGCTACGACCACCTGATGGCCTCCTGCGCCATTCCGATGATCTTTCCGGCGGTGTTCCTCGGCGACCAGTACTACGCCGATGGCGCGGTTCGTCAGCTGGCCCCCATCAGCCCGGCGCTGCATCTGGGTGCCGAAAAAATCATGGTAGTGGGGGTCAGCGCCATCACCTACCGCTACCGCCCCGAAATACCCGACAGCACCTACCCCTCCCCGGCCAAGGTGATGGGGCACATGCTCAATGCCGCCTTCCTAGACAGCATGGAAACCGACATTGAGCGGCTGCGACGCATCAACAGAACCTTGCGCCACATTCCCAAAGCGGTTCGTGAACACTACGACCTCGAACTCAGACCGGTTCAATTACTGGAAATCAGTCCCAGTGTGTCGCTGGATGAATTGGCCGGAGAGCACACTGAAGAGATGCCGAAAGCCTTGAGACTGGCGCTGCGAGGCCAGGGAAATTCCCCTCACAACGGCTCCGGCATCCTGAGCTATTTGCTGTTCTCCGAGGGTTATTGTCGTCGCCTGATTCGGTTAGGCTTTGAGGATGCCATGAACAAGCAAACCGAAATTCGTGATTTTTTCAGGGACCATTTCGATGACAGCCAAATTGACTGATGAACTGGTGGAGAAGCCCCGCCGCATCGTGGTACTGACCGGTGCCGGAGTTTCAGCCGAATCCGGCGTGCGCACCTTCCGCGATAGCAACGGTCTGTGGGAAGACCACCATATTGAGGACGTTGCCACACCAGAAGGTTTTGCTCGCGACCCGGAACTGGTGCAGCGTTTCTACAACGCCCGCCGCGCACAGTTGAAAGAAGTGGAGCCCAACGCGGCTCACCATGCCCTGGCCAGATTTGAGCACGAATTCGACGGCGACTTTCTGCTGATCACCCAGAATGTCGACAACCTGCACGAACGGGCAGGAAGCCATCGGCTGTTCCATATGCACGGTGAACTGCAACGTGCTCGCTGCGTTCGCACCGGCGAAGTGTTTGAGCACATTGATGACATCACCCACGACACCCTGTGCGAGTGCTGTCAGGAACCCAACCTGCGACCACACATCGTCTGGTTCGGCGAAATGCCCTTCTATATGGACGCCATCTACAAGGCCCTGTCGGAATGCGATCTGTTCCTCAGCATTGGCACATCAGGGCACGTCTACCCTGCCGCAGGCTTTGTGGAAATGGCCAACCAGAGTGGGGCTCATTCGGTCGAGATCAATCTGGAACCCAGCAACGTGCAAGACGCATTTGACCAGCACATCTACGGCAAGGCCGGAGACACGTTGCCCGGTTATCTGAATGACATATTGAAGATGTAAACCAAGCGGGAATACTGGCTACACCACGGTGGTGAATCCTGCTAGCCTTGTATTACATTGTGTCGTATTTGATATACAAGGTAGGACAATGAAGACTGAAATGCTGAGTGCTCGTATTGATCACGAAACCAAGCTCGCGTTTACCAACATCTGCGAAGAGATTGGCCTGAGTCCTTCACAAGCCATAAAACTGTTTACCAGGGCCGTCATCAATCATGGAGGCATTCCATTTGAGCTAAAAGCCAGACAACCCAATAACACCACAGCAGCGGCTATTGCTGAACTTGAAGCTGGCCAGGCTCATACCGCTAAAAATGTAGACGAACTGCTGCGTGACCTGAAAACCGATGCTTAAGCTCGAATATTCAACGCAGTTCAAGAAAGACTTCAAGAAAATCGCCAAATTGGCAATTCCTGATGTTGTGGAAGTCGGTCACGTTATCAAACAACTGCAACTGGGCCAAACCCTGCCAGAAAAGTACGTTGATCACGCCCTTTCAGGGAATTGGCATCACTATCGTGACTGTCATATCAAACCTGATCTGGTGCTGATTTATAAGTAGGAAGAAGATGTCTTGAAGCTGGCCAGAATAGGCACTCATAGCGAGCTATTCCGGTAACTTTCCTTCCAACAATCCCGGACAGGTTGCCAACAGACGGTCTTTCCAGTGTGCCAGCGCTGGTGACGTTCTGGGCCGAGCCAGCTCTATCGGCTGATCCAGCAACAGCGACCCCGGCGCTGCCGACAGAAACAACACCCGATCCGCCAGCCGAATGGCTTCATCCAGATCGTGCGTCACAAACACCACCGTTGGCCGATGCGCCAGCCACAGCGTTTCGAGCATGGTGCGCAGGTGATCGGCGGTGGGCAGATCCAGCGAGACAAACGGCTCATCCAGCAGCAATAATTCCGGTTGCGTCAGAAAGGCACGGGCAATACTGACCCGCTTCTGCATACCGCCCGACAGCGTGCGGGGGTATTCCTGCTGTTTTCCTTCGAGTCCGACGGCCTGCAAGATACGTTCGATGTCGGCAGCGCTGGCTTCTGGAGCCGTCAGGGTCAGGTTGTCCTGCACCGTCATCCAGGGCATCAGCCGGGGCTGCTGAAAGATATACCCCATCCGACACGCCGGCTGGCCATTGACCGGCTTGCCATCCACTGAAATTGCGTCGGTTTCGCTCTCTTCCAGACCAGCTATCATATTCAGCAAGGTGGTTTTTCCGGTGCCCGACGGCCCGACCAGCGACACAAACTGCCCGGCGGGAATGGATGCATGGATATTCTTCAACACCGGCTGATCGGTGTTGGCGTAGGACTTTTGCTCCAGCGAGAGATCAAGCCTGACCATAGCCACCTCGTGCGATATAGCGATCCAGTGGTCTCATGATTAGCCCCTCAATCAGCAGAATCACCACCGCAAACGCCATGGTGTAGGCCAGAATGCTGGCAATATCAAAGAAGTGGAAAAAGGTGCCCAACTGGAAACCGACACCATCGCTGCGGCCAAGCAGCTCCACCACCAGCACAATCTTCCAGATCAGCGACAGCCCGGAGCGCGCCGCCGCCATCATAAAGGGATACAACTGCGGCAAATACACCTTGAAAAAGTACGTTACGGGCGGCACCCGATAGACCCGAGCCACCTCCAGCAACTGCCGATCAACGATTCTGGCGCCTTCACGCACCATCACCACCACGGTTGGAATCTTGTTGATGGCCACAGCCGTCACGGCGGCAGCTTCGGTCAGACCAAACCAGATGTAACACAGCAGAATCGTCACCAGCGCGGGTACATTCAGCGCAATCACCAACAGCGCATCACCGCCCTGATTCACACGCCGAAACGCGCCCATCAAGATGCCAATCAGCACCCCCAGCACCATGGCGATGGCAAAGCTGACCGCCACACGCATCAGCGTCAGCGACAGATGATGCAGCATCTCGCCCTCCGCCAGATGCTCGTACAAGCTGGCCAGCACCGTGATCAAACCGGGGAAATTACTGCTGTTCAGAACCTGGGCTGCAACTTCCCACGCCACCAGCACCAACGCCAGCGGCAGGGTACTCCAGAGCACATCCGCACGGCTGACGCCCTCATTGCTGCGCATTGGCACTCCCGGATGCCACGCTGATCAGGCCGTCCGGCGACGGCATACGGAACATCGTCAGATCCAGCTCATTGGCTCCGCCAGTCAGCTTTTTGCCACCTTCTTTGGCAAAGATACGATAGAGCCGATCCAGCGCGTTGAGGTGCTCGGTGGTGAAATCTTGCAGAACGCCCTTGCGGTATTCCTGCCGAAGCGTGGCAAAAATAGCGTCGTTCTCACTTTTGGTCAGCGCTCGGATGCGCTGCCATTCCGGGTCGGAGGTCAGCAATATCTGCCGCGCTTCAGCCGATGCCAACAGGAAGCGATTCAGCAAATCCGCATTGTCATAGGCCCAGCCTTCAGCAAACACCCAGCCCACCAGCGGCACCTGGGTCTCAATCCCCAACCCGCGCAATAATTCCGGCACCGTGATCAATGGCGTAAAGCCCCTGGCTTTCAGGCGAGCGCTGTAGTGCCAGAAATTCAGCGAGGCAGGCAGTTTGCCGTCGTACATCAGCTTGTTCAGCAGTGGCGGTGCCGCAAAGACCGGCTGAACAGCGGTTGCCAGATCAAGCGCACGGGTTTTCTTGCTGTAGGCCTGCAATAACAACCAGCTTTTATCCACCGAGCCACCGGCAATCCCCAAACGCACACCCTTCAGGTCACTCAGGTCGTCGGCCTTGCGACCTGCTTGAACATAAACGCCACCCGCCGCTGCCGATACCGGCGAGAAACCGTACATTCTGCGGTTGTGACGCTGACGATTCACCCACACCCAGTCGCTGTAAATCAGATCCACCGCGCCGCTTTGCAACGCCACCGAACTGGCGTTCTTGCCGCCAACCGGGGTGACATCCAGACTGAAGCCAAACTTGTGATCGAGCTGATGATGGCGAATGACATCCATCTCCCAGTTCAGCGTGCCAAACTGCAGAACCGCGACACGTAGGGTCGGTAAATCCGCCCAGGCGGGCGCAACAGTGAAAAGAGTAATGAGAAAGAAAAGAGGACGGAGTACAGACATTATTATCGTTCTTTTAAGTGTCGAAATGGCTGCGCACAATTCTGGCGCAGGCTCCTCCTATGATTACGCCGCCAGCGCACAAGATCCTATGAGCAGTTGGTGTGCCACTCCCCATCAAACCGAACCAACACCAATGATGTAGAAAAAACCATCGAAAGAGGCAACCAGCAGAGAATCAGTGACTGACCGACGTTGAAAACAGGTTGATCACCACCACACCAGCGATGATCAGCAACATCCCGATCATGCCGGGCACATCAATGCTTTGTCCAAACTTGAAAAAACCCACCACCGAGATCAACACAATCCCCAGCCCCGACCAGATGGCATAGGCAATGCCCATCGGAATGGTTTTAAACACCAGAGACAAACAATAGAAAGCCAGCGCCAGCCCTGCGACCACAATCACACTGGGCACGAGCTTGGTAAATCCGTCGGATGCCTTGACGGCACTGGTGGCGATTACTTCAGCGACAATCGCGATGGCGAGATAGATATAGCCCATTGGGGGTTCCTCAAAGACGTATGCAGGCCAACGATACAGGACTCCTGCACAGAACATCAGCAGCGTTCACACGACTATTTTTCTGACGCCTTTCCGCAACGTGAATCAGCCAAACACCTAAAACCTTGCCTGTTTTATCCAGAAAGGTTGCTCGTTTTTGCAACAGTTGGTAGCGAAAGCGCTTTAGGGTTTATTCATCAGCGAACGGATTGGTGATAAAGGATTTATATTTTGTGTCGCATTCCAAAGCAGCCCAAAATACAGCGTTAAGGATCAACAAAATGAAACGGTGTGTTTTTCTCATTACATTCGTAATTATTTTTTTATTACTTGTATCATTTTTAAGCATTGATACCTGCATGGACGCTGGAGGTTTGTGGAGTAATTGGGGGCTAACATGCAAAGGGGTACCTTCTGACTTCGTGCCTCAATATCAACGTACGACTCCGTTTTTTTGGTTAATAGTTATTTTCTTATCTATCATCACCTCATTTTCTATAACCCGATTAATGCCAAGTTCTAAACCTTAACCAGATACTCCATCTGGTGCGAGCTACTTTAAATTAGAAGAAAACTTCCTGGCATCTCTTATATATCCCAGTTGATAGAGTTCCATTGCAATCGCTTTAAGCTCCTTACTTTCAGTAATTGAGCGTTTTTCCAAGGCCACCAGAGCTTGATAACGCATTTGCATCCACTTGATTTCATGTTCCTTTTTTCGGCACTCAACGCACTTTGTGCAATGCGCATCAACCCAGAAGCCCAGTACCTCAAACCAATATTTTTGTTCTCTGGCAAAGAATATAAATGGTCGGCCACAGTTTCTGCAGTGCTCTTCGATATCCACATATACCTCTCGTGGATATATTGCGTAATTCTGTTTGGTCACATCAGCACGGATAGCAGTTTCTGGAAATATTTTCAGTCCATTGTAGCGCCAGTGTGCTCGCTTCAGATCCTCAGATGAGATCTTTTCACCAGAAGGAACAGGCTTATCACCGTATCTGGGGTGTTTTACGTAGGGCCTGTCTATTGTCTTTCTTTTTGGCATGCTCAACGATTCCTTTCAAAGTCAGAATATTGAATCAAAAACGCGCTCTTATATAAACCGTGGATTTGAAGTCCTCGGTTTTCACAATAAGGCTTTACATTGCCGCGTAACATGTCCTTAGCCACTCAATCTGCTCATCCGTATCAGGAACGGTCACACCCCGTTTTAACGAGATATGCTCAAGTGCTTCATCGGGTTCGAACCCGCAATGCAGAAGCACTCCCGCTGCTACCATCCCGGTTCGGCCAATACCAGCTCGGCAATGGATAACGATATGCTCTCCGCCTGCAGCATGGTGATAAAGACGTTTGGTCAACGCGAGGTAATCCGTCATGGATGCTGGTAAGCCACGGTCAGGGATAGGATAAGAAACAAACGCCATCCCGTGTCTCTCTGCCAGCTCAGCTTCCTTGTCCAGCCCCAGCTCCCATGACTCGCTACGTTCCAGCAAAGACACGATTTGGCTGATGCCTGACTGTGCGATTGCAGCCATGGATTCATCAAGCCATGCTCCAGCCACTGGTTTGTCCATAACAGATAAAGAGCCACTGCCAATCAGCTCTATCGAATATATCCTGGTATTCATATAAACGACTTCAGTTTAATGATGTCACTTCGTTGCATCAGTTTCACAAATCCTATTGAAATGCGGCGATTTAAGCCTTCAATTCAAATCACGACAACACCCCCATAATGAATCTCACCAGTGGGACAATAAACCCCTCTTTCTTTCTGACGCCTTCTCTATTTGTGCATAGAATTCCACACACTTTTATGGAACTTTTCCAACCACGCTTTTGAGGAGCCGTGTATGAGCCTGCACCAGCGTTCTGTCGCGAGTTTGACAGCCCTGCCTCTGACTCTGTTGTTATTGATTAGCACCGCAGGATGTCAGCAGGAAGCTGCCCCTGTAGTCACAGAGAATCCTGTTCGTCCGGCACGTATTTTTGAGGTCGTTTCACCATCCGATGCCACCTGGCATCGCTTTCCCGGCAAGGTGGAGGCGGCTGAGCAGGCTACGCTGGCGTTTCGGGTTCCCGGTGAGCTGCAGAAGCTGCCCGTTCATGCCGGTATGGAAGTGAACAAAGGTACGGTTTTGGCCAAGCTGGATCCGTCGGATTACCAGTTGCGGGTAGACGAACGTCAGGCCCGTTACGACCTCGCCAATTCCCAGTTCGAGCGTATCGATAACCTGTTTAAAAAGCGTCAGGTATCGAAATCCCAGTTTGATCAGGTCAAGGCCGAGCTGGATATCAGCCGCACGGCACTGGCCAGTGCCAAAACAGACCTCTCTTACACCACTCTCAAGGCGCCGTTTTCCGGCACTGTTTCGTCTCTGATGCTGGAGAACCATCAATCGGTTTCCGCAGGTATGCCGATTCTGCAGCTGCAGACCCGTGGTCAACTGGAAATCAGCATTCAGGTTCCAGAGACCATCATGGCCAATATCAGCAGTGATGGCCGTCCCTACCAGCCAGAAGTCGAATTTGACGCGCTGCCAGGGCAACGTTTCCTGTCGGATTACAAGGAGCACAACACCCAGGCGGATGCGGCTACCGGCAGCTATCAAGTGGTGCTGACGCTGAAACGCCCTGAAAATCTCAATGTGTTACCGGGTATGTCGGCCAGTGTTTACGCCGATCTGAGTCAGATTCTGGCCGTGCACCAGAGCGAAGTGACCGTTCCGTCCGGCGCTGTTTTCCAATCGGCGGAACAGACCGAAGGCACCAGCCAGTCCAGTGTCTGGCTGTTGGATGACAGCGATACCCTGATTCTCCAGGCCGTTACCACCGGCCAGATGACCAGCGCCGGGGTACAGATTTTGTCCGGTTTGAAGCCGGGTGACCGCATTCTGGCAGCCGGTGTTCATCAGGCCATGGAAGGCATGAAGGTCAAACCGTGGACTCAGGAGCGAGGGCTGTAACCATGGTGCAATCCAACGCTGCCACTTACTTTATCAAGAACACCACCACCAGCTGGATGCTGTTGCTTATCCTGCTGATTGGCGGGGTGTTCGGCTATCTCGGTCTCGGGCAACTGGAAGACCCGAAGTTCACTATTAAAGAGGCCATGGTGTTCACCTACTACCCCGGCGCATCGCCGTTACAGGTAGAGGAAGAAGTCACAGCCCCGCTGGAGAACGCGATCCAGTCGATGCCTTACATCAAGGACATTGATTCCATCTCCAAGGCCGGTCTGTCGCAGATCCATCTGGAAGTTGAAGAACAATATCGTGCTGAGCAACTGGCACAAATCTGGGATGAGCTGCGTCGCAAGGTACGCGATGAAGAGTCGTCACTGCCACCGGGGGTGATCTCCCCGATTGTGCTGGACGATTTCGGCGATGTTTTCGGCGTTTTGCTGGCCATTACAGGCGATGGCTACAAGTCCCAGGAGTTGCTGGATTACGCTGAGTATCTGAAACGTGAACTGATCACGCTGGATGGCATTGCCAAGATCGATATCGCCGGTACCCAGCAGGAACAGGTGTTTATCAATATTTCCCGTGAGCAGCTGACCAACCTCGGCATTCCACTCACGCGTCTGTATTCGTTACTGTCGACCCAGAATACCGTCAGCAACGCCGGTCATATCCGCATCGGTCAGGAATACATCCGTATCCACCCCACCGGTGAATTCACCAGCGTGCAGGAGCTGGGCAATCTGCTGATCAGCGAACCGGGGTCTGACAAACTGATTTACCTGCGTGATATCGCCAATATTTCTGAAGGTATTGCTGAAACTCCGACACACATCGAAAACTACAAAGGTGTGCAGTCGGTGCGTCTGGGGATCGCCTTCTCCGACGCGGTGAACGTGGTGGAGGTGGGCAAGCGTTTGCGCCTGAAACTGGCCGAACTGGATAACCAGCGCCCACTCGGTGTGGATATTCACACACTCTACGACCAGCCAGCCGAAGTTGACGCGTCCTCCCAGGCGTTTATCACCAACCTGCTGATGTCCGTCGGCATTGTGATTGGCGTGTTGCTGTTTTTTATGGGCCCAAGAGCCGGTTTCATCATTGGCGCCATCCTGCTGCTGACCATTCTCGGCACCTTTATTGTGATGAAAGCCGTGGGGATTGACTTACACCGGATTTCTCTCGGCGCTCTGATCATTGCCCTGGGGATGCTGGTAGATAACGCACTGGTGATTACCGAAGGCATAATGGTTGGCCTAAAACGAGGCCAGACCCGACTGGAAGCCGCCTGGTCAATTGTGCAGCAAACCCAGTGGCCGTTGCTCGGGGCGACTGTCATTGCGATCACGGCTTTTGCGCCCATCGGCTTGTCACCCGACGCTGTGGGCGAATTTGTTCAGTCCCTGTTCTATGTGCTGCTGATCTCGCTGTTCTTCAGCTGGATTACGGCACTGACCCTGACTCCCTTCTTGTGTCATTTGCTGTTCAGGAAAGACGAGCAACCGCGTCTGATGGCCACGACAAACTCGCAATCCGACGACGCTGATGCGGCTGATAACGATCCCTACAAGGGCGGGATGTATTCCCTGTACCGCAGCCTTCTCGGCTTTATGCTGGCAAACCGGGGCATCACACTGGTGGCCATGATGGGCTTGCTGGTCGCGGCGGTGATCGGCTTTGGCTCGGTCAAACAGGCGTTCTTCCCACCATCAAATACCCCCATGTTCCTGGCCGATATCTGGATGCCGGAAGGTACGGATATTCACGCCACACAGCGTCAGGCGGTGGCGCTGGAACGCTGGTTCGATCAGCAGGAGGGCGTGGTGTTTACGTCCTCAACCACAGGTCGTGGCGAGGTGCGTTTTATGCTGACCTACGCGCCGGAACGCGAGTACGCGGCTTACGCTCAAGTGATGGTACGGACTGAAAGTCGTGAACAAATCCCGGATCTGATTGCCCGCGCCCAGCAGTTTGCCAACGACGAGCTTCCCGATGCGCTGGTGAAACTGAAACGTCTGGAGATTGGCCCAAGCCCGGCCGCCAAAATTGAAGCCCGATTCTCCGGCCCGGATCAGGCTACCCTGCGCACTCTGGCGGAACAGGCCATCACACTGATGAATGCAGATCCAGCCGCTGCCAATATCCGCCACGACTGGCGTCAACGCGTCAAGGTGATTCGGCCGGTGATGGACGATGAAGCCGCACGTCGTGCCGGGATTTCCAAACAGGATCTGGACGATCAGCTCAGGCTGAACTTCTCCGGCCTGACCGCCGGTCTGTATCGAGACGGCACCACGCTCAAGCCGATTGTGGTTCGACCACCAGAACAACAGCGTCTGGATATTGACGGCCTGATGGATTTGCAAATCTGGAGTCCGGTTTTCGGGCGTTACATTCCGATTCAGCAAATCGTTGATCGCTTCGATGTGGTCTTCGAAGATCCATTGATTTTGCGCCTCAACCGCAAGCGCACCATTCAGGTATTGGCGGACCCAAGCTTAGAGTCTGGACTGACCGCGGACTCACTGTTCAAACGTCTACGTCCGCAGATTGAAGCCATCGAATTACCACCGGGCTACAAGCTCGAATGGGGGGGGGAATACGAAAGCTCCAACGATGCCCAGTCCAACGTCTTTGCATCGTTACCGATGGGCTATCTGCTGATGTTCATCATCACCGTGCTGTTGTTTAACGAACTGCGCTCGGCGCTGGTGATCTGGGCCTGTGTTCCGCTGGCGATTATCGGTGTCAGCGGCGGCATGCTGCTGCTTGATGCCCCATTTGGCTTTATGTCCCTGCTGGGCTTCCTCAGCCTGTCAGGCATGATCGTCAAAAATGGCATTGTGCTGGTCGATCAGATCGCTCTGGAGCTAAAGGAAGGCAAGGCACCTTACGATGCCGTATTCCATGCCTCGGTGTCGCGTCTGCGCCCGGTGACCATGGCTGCCCTGACGACCATCCTGGGCATGGTTCCGCTGCTGACAGATCCGTTCTTTAATTCCATGGCGGTGGTGATTGCCTTCGGATTGGGCTTCGCCACGGTGCTGACACTGGGCATTGTGCCGGTGCTCTACACCCTCACCCACGGGATTCGGAAACCCGACCACGCCCAGCCCTGATCGGCATTAAGTCCAAAGCAAAAGCCCGATGGGTCGCAACCGGATTGCGCGGCCAATCGGGCACATGTTACAAGCCGTAGTTGTTCTCGATCTGATCTACCACACCGGATCGACGCATTGCATCCAGCGCCTTTTGCAGCTTGTTTACCAGCGCCGGATCCGTCTCACGATTGATCGCCAGATACATGGCCGTGGAACGGAATGTCAGCACTTTTTTCATATCACTCATGGTGGTGTTATCAGCGGCCTTGTACGGGCCCGTCAATTCATCGGTGACCCAGAGATCAATCTGACCCAGTTGCAATCGACGAGGGTTGTGCTGATCGTTGTTGACCATCGACACCTTGAACCCCTGACTTTGCAGGTAAGTGCTCATCACATCGCCCTTGTAGCCACCGATGACATAGCCTTTCGATTTGGCGTCCTTGAGTGACTTCAGCTTGATATCAGAGCCTGGGGCGGCAAACAGCGTCCAGTTGATGTTGGCAATGGGGCCCACCCAATGAAACATATCCTTACGTTCGGCATTTTTAACCATGCAGAACAAACCGTGATCCTTGTTGCGCTGCACCCGCTGCATTCCGAAACTCCAGTTGCGCAGCTTCATACGGTAGGAGACACCAGCCCGATCAAATACATTGCGAATGATTTCTGAACACAGACCATCGATCTGATCGGAACTGTGTGCAAAGGCTTTTCCGTCAGCGGTCATGTTGTAGGGTGGGTATTGCTCGGTGAGTAAGTAAAAGGTCGGCGTTTCTGCTTTGACAACCGTTGCCATGGTGAACAACCAGGCTGCCAGGAGAATATTCAGGGAAGAATTCATAGGGTTCTGCTCTTCTGGGTTGAGTTCTCATTCAGGGATATTTCAGAATACACAGCAGCGAATAGTCGGAATTCACGAATAACCCGCTTATTGCCCGATATTTTCCCGAAATTTACTCCCAAACCCGAAATTCGTATTTCTCCGCCATTCGTTTTTTTAACCATCCAGATACAGACCAGTAATACAATTTTACGGTGGCCATTTCCGGGGAAATTCTCGTCTTTTGCCCTCCTGGTTCATGCCTGAAACTCTTTAATCTACACAAAACATAATAAAAATTTCCCAAAAAGAACCAATCAGACATAAATCAGCAACCTGATGGTGCTGGAGCGTGACAATAAAGGCGGCCCGGATGCAGCGATCAAGCGTATCTACTCCGTTGAAATGTCTGAACTGACTTCTGGTAACACCGTGAGCAAGCTCCTGCTGCGTGATATCAAAGCCGACCTGGACGCAACCGGTGCCATGACCTTCGAAAAAGTTGAAGGCCTGGCTCGCAACATGGAAGGCGAAGTGTTCATCCTGAACGATAACGACGGCGTGGATGACAACAGTGGTGAGAACCAGCTGATCAACCTGGGTGTGCTTGAACCAAACGCCGGTTAATCTGATGTATCTCGCTGGGTCTGGCCGTCACGCTCCCGCGTGATGGCCTTGGCCAGGCGGTGTTCTCACGTTTCACTGTGGGAAGCAGATAAAGCAGTACAGACAAACAGCCCCGCCGACTGGCGGGGCTGTTTGTTTTTGGACTTCCAACTGATTTCTGGCTCCCATGCTCCTGAGGCTGTGAAAGTATTCGATGGTATTCTGCCTTCGAATACTTTCCGTTGAAGGTTCTTCGATGACCCGCCGTTACCAGAGAAAA
>PBNY01000028.1 GCA_002723385.1 Oceanospirillaceae bacterium
GCAAAAGCTGGTCTTGAAGGCTTTACCCGCTCTCTTGCCCAGGAAGTTGCCAGCCGCAACATCACAGTCAACTGTGTTGCGCCGGGCTTTATCAAGACAGACATGACGGATGTCTTGCCTGAAGCCCAGAAAGAAGCCATTCTAGCGACCGTTCCAAGCAAGCGCTTCGGTCAGGTAGAAGAGATTGCCGCAGCCGTCGCCTTTTTGGCGGGTGATGAGGCTAAATACATCACTGGTCAGACCATTCATGTGAATGGCGGCATGAATATGGGATGAGGTCTTCACCGACCTTTGGAAACTCTGAAACGATAGGTATAACCATGAGCAACATCGAAGAACGCGTAAAAAAAATCGTAGCCGAGCAACTGGGTGTTAAAGAAGAAGACGTGAAGCCTGAATCTTCTTTCGTTGACGATCTGGGTGCTGACTCCCTGGACACTGTAGAGCTGGTTATGGCTCTTGAAGAAGAATTCGAAACTGAAATTCCAGACGAAGATGCAGAGAAGCTGACTACCGTTCAGGTAGCCATCGACTACATCGTTGCGAATCTGT
Source organism: Oceanospirillaceae bacterium (assembly GCA_002723385.1). Lineage (GTDB taxonomy): Bacteria > Pseudomonadota > Gammaproteobacteria > Pseudomonadales > Oceanobacteraceae > Oceanobacter. Next base: position 553 of record PBNY01000028.1, read on the forward strand.
AATAATCGCGACGTCTGAAAGCCGCCTCTTCGGACGCGGCTTTTTTTGTGTCTGATAACGGGGAAATCAAGAACGTGATGAGTAAACGACGGGTAGTGGTTACCGGATTGGGTACAGTGAATCCGCTGGGCCTGGACGTCGCATCAACCTGGGAAAGCCTTTGTCAGGGCAAGTCGGGCATCAGCCGGATTGAACATTTTGACGCCAGTAGCTATTCGACCCAGATTATGGGTGCAGTCAAAGGGTTTGATGTCAGTTCCGTCATGACTCCGAAAGAAGCCCGCAAACTGGATCTGTTTCTTCAGTATGCGTTGGTGACAATCGAGCAAGCTCTGGGCGATGCCGGTCTGGGTGATGACGTTGACAAAAACCGGGTTGGGGTTGCGGTTGGTTCGGGTATTGGTGGTTTGAACACCATTGAGAACAACTACAATCAATTGCAGAAGAGCGGCCCTCGGCGCGTTTCTCCTTTTCTTGTTCCTGCTTCGGTCATAAATATGGCCGCCGGCAACATCGCTATTCGATACGGCTTCAAAGGCCCTAACTTCGCTATTACCACCGCCTGTACGTCTGGCACCCATAATATTGGTTATGCTGCGCGTACCATTGCCTACGGCGATGCCGATGTCATGATCGCCGGTGGCGCAGAAGCGTCTTCTTCACCTCTCGGGATGGCCGGTTTTGCTGCCGCCCGAGCCATGAGCACGCGCAACGATGAGCCGGAAAAAGCATCTCGTCCATGGGACAAGGATCGCGATGGTTTTGTCCTCAGTGATGGTTCGGCAATCCTGGTTCTGGAAGAGCTGGAACACGCAAAGGCGCGCGGCGCAAAGATTTACGCAGAGGTCATTGGTCTGGGCATGAGCGATGACGCTTTCCATGTGACCAGTCCTCCGGAAGATGGCTCCGGCGCCTGTGCGGCCATGGCCAATGCTTTGAAAGACGGCGGTGTCACACCGGATCAGGTTGACTACATCAACGCCCACGGTACGTCGACCAGTGCTGGTGATATCGCCGAGACCAACGCGATCAAAACCCTGTTTGGCGACAACGCTGACAAGGTCGCGGTTTCATCCACCAAGTCGATGACAGGCCACCTGCTGGGTGCTGCCGGTGCGATTGAAGCGCTGATTACGGTGATGACCATTCGCGATAGCATGATCCCGCCAACGATAAACCTGGATAACCCGGATCCTGCCTGTGATCTGGATTACGTGCCGCATGTCGCTCGCAAGGCGGATGTACGTGTTGCACTGTCCAATTCCTTTGGCTTTGGCGGTACCAACGGTAGCCTGTTGTTCAGCCGCTACGACGACTAGTGTCTGCGAGCCAGATTTTTCCCCTGACTCCTGAACACCCCCTGTTCTGGAGTCAGGGTGAATGGTGTCAGCACCTGCCTGAACATGATCGTGCTTTCCAATTCGGCGATGGTTTGTTCGAAACCATGCGCTCCGACTCTTCTGGCCAACTTCCCTTGTGGCGTCTGCATCGTGACCGCCTGGTTGAAGGATTTCGGCGTCTGGATTTTCCTGCCAGCGCTCTGGACGACGTTGACTCTTCACTGTCACAACTCAATTTGCCTTGTTGCGCCGGAGTAAAACTGATCGTCAGTCGGGGTAGTAGCCAACAGGGCTATGCTCCGGCAGCTGGTTCATCGATCACTCTGAGATGGTCGGTGTTCACGGCTCCGGATTGGAAGCATCGGCAGAAACCGGATGGCCTGATCGTCGGGATCAATTCAGTTCGCATGGCAAGGCAACCTCTGCTTGCCGGCTTGAAACACACCAACCGTCTGGAGCAGGTTCTGGCTCGACAAGCGTTTCATTCAGGCTGGGATGAGTCCGTGATGCTGGACACGGAAGGTCAGGTGGTTGAAGGCACCATGAGTAATCTGATTTGGCTGACAAGCTCCGGGGCATTTACCCCCAAAGTGGATCAGTCTGGCGTCAATGGTGTAATACGGCGCTGGCTGTTGGAGCAACAGGTGATATCTGAGTCGTATTGTACTCTTGATGCTCTGAAACACGCTGACGGTATCTTGATGACCAATTCAATTATGGGATTGGTTCCGGTTTCTCAACTGGAACAAATTTTGTATGAACGACATAATCCACAACTGAAAAAATTGATGACCTTTCAGCAATCCCTTGAGGCCCTGTTTTGAAGAAAGTACTCGGGTTTATCATCCTTATCCTGCTCGTTATTGCGATTGGACTGGGCTTGGCAATCTGGAACCTGCCGAATACCAATACCCGCACAGAACGCATCATGATTGAGCCAGGCTCCACCCTGAGTTCGAATGCCTCGAAATGGGAAGCCACCGGATGGTTGCCATCGGCAGTGTTGCTCAGAATACAGGCCCGTTTTCTGGGGTTGCAGAATGTTTTGAAAGCCGGGGAATACGATGTTCCAGCCGGATTGAATGGCCCGGAACTGCTGAAATGGTTTACCACGGCCAAACCGGTGACCTATCGCGTGACTCTGGTTGAAGGTACGCGTCTGGTCGACGCTTTGAGCGCCTTGAAAGCGGCAACCCGTTTGACCCACGATATCGAGCCACTGACACCTGATACGGTGGCTGAATTCCTGGATATCAAGGGCAATCCGGAAGGCTGGCTCTACCCGGATACCTATGTGTATCAAAGCGGTGAGAAGACTTCCTCGATTATCCGCCAGGCCTACAAACGCATGAACAGTCAGCTTGCCAAAGCCTGGGCGGAGCGTGATGAAGAGCTGCCGTACAAGGTTCCATACGAAGCCTTGATCATGGCCTCTATTGTCGAAAAAGAAACGGCAGTGCCAGCCGAACGACCTGAAATCGCCGGTGTATTTGTACGTCGCTTGCAAAAAGGGATGCGACTGGAGACCGACCCAACCGTCATTTATGGCATGGGTGACAAATACGAAGGCAATATTCGCAAGCGCGACTTGCGCAATGGCAAGAACCCATACAACACTTATCGCATCAAAGGCCTGCCGCCAACGCCGATTGCCCTTGCCGGGCGAGCAGCACTGGATGCAGCGCTGAACCCTGCCGAGGGGAGTGCCCTGTTCTTTGTTGCGAAAGGGGATGGATCTCACTATTTCTCGACTACGCTTAAAGAACATAACAAAGCGGTCTATCAGTATCAGATCAAGGAGCGAAAAAAGAACTATCGCTCAACTCCCAAATAAGCGCACTGGAAACTGATTCATGTCCAACCCCCCATCTGTACAACGAGGACGCTTCGTCACCTTTGAAGGTGGCGAAGGTGTCGGAAAGACCACCAACATTGAATTCTGTGCGGAGTGGCTGTGCCAGCGTGGTATTTCTGTCCTGACAACGCGAGAGCCGGGCGGTACCCCCATTGCCGAGCTGATTCGCAACAAACTGCTGAAAGCCCATCATGCTGAACCGATGCAGCCAATTACCGAATTGCTGTTGATGTTTGCGGCGCGCGCCCAACACGTGAAAGCCGTGATCAAACCGGCCCTGGATCAGGGCACCTGGGTGTTGTGCGACCGATTCACCGATTCCACCATTGCGTATCAGGGCTTTGGTCGTGGTCTGGAGCTGGAAACCATCGCCACGCTGAGAGATCTCGCCCAGGAGGGGCTGGAGCCGGATATGACCATGCTGCTGGATGCCCCGGTAACGGTTGGTATGGCTCGTGCTCGTCATCGTTCGCTGGAAACGCTGGAACAGACTGATCGTTTTGAAGCCGAAGAGACGGCCTTCTTTGAACGCGTTCGCGATGGTTTTCATGCCTTGGCCGCCACCAGCCCGCGTTTTCGACGCATCGATGCCGAACGTCCTATTGAACGGGTTCAGCAGGATATCTTGCTTGAGCTGTCCAGTTTGATGCCGCGCTGATGCCCTCATGAGCGATATCCCGAACCAGGACGATGGTCAGCGTTTGTCTCAGCAGGAAGCGGTTGAATTGCTGCCCTGGCAGCAATCTCTGTGGGACGATCTGCTGCACCGGGAATCCCGCAGTGGCCTTCCGCATGCCCTGATGTTTACTGGGCCTTCCGGGCTGGGTAAGCACGCTCTGGCGCTGCGGACTGCGCACTGGTTGTTGTGCAGTCGCCGGACATCGAAAGGGCTGCAGCACGCCTGTGGCGAGTGCCATAGCTGTCGGCTGTGGCAGGCTGGAAACCACCCCGATGTGATGCTGTGTCAGCCGGAAGACGGCAGTCGACAGATTCGTATCGAAGGGGTGCGCCGGGTGAACGAATTTCTGAACCAGACCCCGCAAATCAGTCCGTGTCAGGTGGTGATTCTGCATCCCGCTGAGGTGCTGAATACCAACTCTGCGAACGCCTTGCTGAAAACCCTGGAAGAGCCGCCCGGTGAAAGTTTCCTGATTCTGGAAAGCGAGCGTCCCGGTTCCGTCTTGCCGACCATTCGCAGTCGCTGTCAGTCAATGATGCTGAAATTACCCGAGCTGGCTGAATCCATTGCCTGGCTTCAGCAGCAGGGGATAGAGGCTCAATTGGCGGAAAAGGCGTTGCGGCACAATCACTTTGCACCGTTGGCTGCTTTATCCTGGTTGCAAGCGGATGGCTGGGGAACCCATCAGCAATGGCTCGGCATTCTGGAGCAATGGGGCAGTGGTCAAACACGCCTCGGTGACACCATGCAATCCTGGAAGTCGGTCGAGCTGTACGACCTGCTGTCGTGGATGGCTCTTTTATTAAGCGATATCACCAAGGCGCGCTCGGGTGTAGCCGAAAGCGCGTTGACTGAGTCAGAGATCAAGAACCGCTTTCCTTGCGCTACCGTGTCTCTGACAAACCTGTTAGCCTTGCATGCCCGAGTCACCCAGGTGCTCGGTGAGATCAATTCCGGTGCCAGTCATCACAACCGGCAACTATTGCTGGAATCAGTGCTGATTGATTGGCAAACCCTGCTGAAATCCGACGGGAGCACTTATGGCGGGAATGGGGCGTAGCGGTATTCTGACGCTGACCATCAAAGACAAGTCTGTTCTATACGCGGCTTATATGCCGTTTATCAAGGACGGAGGATTGTTTATTCCAACCAATCGTTCGTATCAGTTGGGCGATGAAGTATTTTTGCTGCTCAAGTTGATGGACGACCCGGAAAAGATTCCGGTGGCGGGGAAAGTTATCTGGATCACGCCCAAAGGCGCTCAGGGTAACAAGGCCGCTGGCATTGGCGTGCAATTTACCGGAGACGACCCAATGGCCCGAAACCGGATCGAAACTCATCTTGCTGGTGCGCTCAAGTCCGACCGACTGACTCACACCATGTAACATCCGATTTCCCACCTGATTAAACTCTGCTCAAAAACCACGTCGCTGTTGATTGGCGACGTGGCTGCAACTCTGAAATACCCCTCTCTGTCCATCTAATGCTGAAAACTTGATGCTTTGTCCTGCTGGCTACGGCTACCATTAGGGAAATGATTCAAGGTTTTATGGTTATGTCTACGAATTCTGCTTTTCGTCATATGGGTGAGACTGAGATCGAGTCTCTTGGCCTGGTGGTACATCAGTACGAACACATCAACACCGGCGCGGTGCACTACCATCTGGAAACAGGCCAGGACGAAAAGTCATTCTCGGTTGCAGTACGGACCATGCCGAAAGATTCCACCGGCGTGGCGCACATCCTTGAGCACACCGTTCTGTGTGGCTCGGAAAAATACCCGGTACGCGATCCCTTCTTTATGATGACGCGCCGTTCACTGAATACCTTCATGAACGCCATGACCAGCAGCGACTGGACTGCCTACCCGTTTGCTTCCCAGAACGACAAAGACTTCAACAACCTGTTGGATGTGTATCTGGATGCGGTGTTCTTCTCGCGCCTGCACCCGCTGGATTTCGCCCAGGAAGGCCATCGTCTGGAGTTGAAAGACCCGCAAGATCGGAACTCTGCACTGGAATTCAAAGGTGTGGTCTACAACGAGATGAAAGGCGCCATGTCGTCTGCCATTGCCCAGCTGTGGCAAGGCGTCAGCTCCTACCTGTTCCCGACCACCACCTATCACTACAACAGTGGTGGTGAACCGGCTGAAATTACCCAGCTGAGTTATGAGCAGCTGATGGCGTTTTACCGCAGTCACTACCATCCTTCGAACGCCATCTTTATGACAGCCGGGGCGCTGGATCTGACGGAATTGCACAACACGCTGGAGCAGCGTGTGCTGTCGCGTTTTGAGCGTCAGGAGAAAACCTGGAGTGTACCGCTGGAACAGCGCTATGCCGCCCCGGTGTCCATTCAGGAGTATTACGGCGTTGATAGCGACAACCTGGAGCAGCAAACTCATCACGTCGTTGGCTGGCTGCTGGGCAGCTCGACTGATCTGGATGCACAGCTGGAAGCACAGTTGCTGAGTCAGATCCTGCTCGACAACAGCGCGTCGCCACTAAGAAAAGCACTGGAACAAACAGATCTGGGTGGAGCGCCATCGCCGCTGTGTGGTCTGGAAGAGTCCAACCGTGAAATGAGCTTTATCTGCGGTGTGGAAGGCAGTGAGCCGGAACATGGGCAGGCCGTTGAGGCGCTGGTGCTGGATACCCTGAAGCAAGTGGCAGAACAGGGAGTAGAGATCAGCGTGATCGAATCCGCTTTGCATCAGCTGGAACTGCATCAGCGCGAGATCGGTGGAGATCATTACCCATATGGTCTGCAGTTGATCTTTAACGCCTTGCCAGCGGCTACCCACTACGGTGATCCGGTGGCCATGCTGAACCTGGATCCAGCATTGGCGCGCCTGCGTGAAAAAGCACTGGCACCTGATTTCGTTAAAAACGCAGTCAACGCCTTGCTACTCAATAACCGTCACCGGGTTCGCTTCAGCCTGGTGCCCGACGGCGGTCTGAACGCAGAAAAACAACGTCTGGAAGAAAGCCGGCTGGAGCAGATCAAGGCCAGTTTGAGCAGTGAGCAGCTGGATCAGCTGGTGGAGCAAACCGAAGCATTGAAAGAGCGTCAGGCATCTCAGGATGATCCGGGCTTGTTGCCGAAGGTGACGCTGGAAGACGTTGATCCCGAGGTTCGGTCTGTTGACCCGACTTCGACTCGGGATGATCAGCCCCTGCCGTTGACCTGCTATGAAAGCGGTACCAACGGCATTATTTATCAGCAGCTGATTGCTGACCTTCCAGCATTGAGCAAAGAGCAACTTGGCTGGCTGCCGTTCCTTGCCAACGCCTGGACGGAAGTCGGTGCTGGTCAAAACGACTATCTGGCTCAACAGCTCAAACAAACGGCACTGGTTGGTAGTCTGACGGCCTACAACAGCATCCGCAGCGATGTGCACAGCACGGATCAGTTGCAGGGGTACGCCGTGCTGACCGGCAAGGCATTGGGGAGCAAATCCGCCGATTTTTCAGCCCTGATGCAGGAAACCTGGCAGCAAGCCCGATTTGATGAACCAGCTCGCTTGCTGGACTTGCTGACACAACTGAAATCCCGCAAGGAGCAGGGCGTGACAGGCGGCGGTCATTCCTATGCCATGGCCGCTGCAGCGGCATCCCTGAATCCGGCAGCCAACATCGCCAACAGCCTTTCTGGTATGCCCCAGCTGGCGCGCCTGAAGCAGCAGCACCAGCAAGCGGTTGACGACCAGGGGACTTCATTGAGCAGTGCGCTGGCGGATGTCTATCAGGCGTTTGGCCAGGCTCCGGGAGACATTCTGGCGGTACACGACGAACCACACGCCAGTGCCCACCGCGACGCCATTGCCAGCTGCTGGAACACACTGGAACGCGCAGATGGCAGCATGCTGAGTTGGGAGATGGAATCGCAGCCTAACTACTGGATGGTCGACTCTCAGGTGAATTTCTGTGCCTGGGCGTTGCCAACCGTGACGCAAACTCACGAAGACGCCGCAGTCCTGTCAGTGCTGGCGGGCATCTTGCGTAATGGCTATCTGCATACCGCCATCCGCGAGAAAGGCGGTGCCTATGGCGCCGGAGCCATGCACGACGCCGCCAATGCCTGCTTCAAGTTCTACTCCTATCGCGATCCTCGCACAGAAGGCACGTTTGACGATTTCCGTGAGTCGGTGAACTGGCTGACGAACCAGTCCAAAAACGATGAACTGGTTGAACAGGCCGTTCTTGGACTGATCGGCAGTCTGGATCGCCCAGGCTCACCCGCTGGTGAAGCCAAGCAGACATATCACATGGAACGCGGTGGCAGAACACTGGCGATGCGACAGCAATTCCGCGAGCGTTTGTTGGCAACCCGCTGGGAAGACGTACAGCGTGTGGCCGCACAATACCTCAAGGAACAGAGTGGCAGCATGGCTGTCATAGCACCGCGCGGAACACAAGCCACAGCCGACAAATTGGGCTTGACCGCCATCGACTTCTGATTAACATGGCAGCTCCCGTCAGCAGGCACTTCGCCTGCTGATCCTACATCAGGCCCAGACATGTCTCGCTTGCTGATACCTATCCGAATACTCCTTGCGATTGCATTGGCAGTCGTTGTTTGGGCTTCCCTCTCTCAAAATGCCTCAATTCCAGGACCTCAGAATTCTGACAAGATCGCACACTTTATTGCCTACTTTGGCGTCGCATTTCTGGGCCTGGCCGGATTCCGTACTCCACGGAATGAAATACTCTTCATCGTCTTCTGCTTTATCCTGGGTGCTTCCATGGAATACGCCCAGTCGTTTGTGCCAGGGAGAATGATGTCCTGGGCCGACATGATCGCCAACTCCCTCGGTATTGTTGGAGCCGTGCTTGTTTACCTGCCACTGCGCAGCTGGATTGATAAAAAGCTGGGGCGAGGGGAGGAGTCCGTTGAGGAGGAGCAAGCGGGCCAGAGCGAAGATTCTGTTACAGAGTCTGTCTCGGCTGTAGAAAAGAAGCTGTAGCCGCCAGTATTCTGAATCAATGAAGCGAATCTGACAGAGAGGTGTTTTTGGCAGAATTCATCCAGGTGTGACAAGTGTGTTAGCGTAACACTTCTCCTCTAACCATGGATGAATCTTCATGGATGACTTCACGCCTTCTGACCTCAAAACCATTCTTCACTCCAAACGAGCCAACCTCTATTACCTCCAATACTGCCGGGTGTTAGTCAACGGCGGTCGCGTTGAATACGTCACCGAAGCCGGTAAAGAATCGCTGTACTGGAACATCCCCATCGCCAATACCACGGTGATTTTGCTCGGAACCGGTACCTCGATTACCCAGGCTGCCGTGCGCGAACTGGCCAAGGCCGGGGTTTTGATTGGCTTCTGTGGCGGCGGTGGTACGCCGCTGTTTGCTGCCAACGAAGTGCAGGCTGATGTGGAATGGCTGACCTCTCAAAGTGAATACCGCCCCACCGAATACCTTCAGCAGTGGTGCCAGTTCTGGTTCGATGACCAGCAACGACTGGAAGCCGCTATCCGCTTTCAGGATCACCGGCTGCAAAATCTGCGCGAGATCTGGAGCAAGTTCTCGAACAATCGCGAGCTGGATTTTGCCGTCTCAGCCAATCAGCTTGAGGGCGTGATTCAGTCGTTTGAACGGCGTTTGGCCGATGCCAACAGCACTCAGGATGTGCTCACGACTGAAGCCATCATGACCAAGGCGCTCTACAAGCTGGTGTGCAATGCCGCGGACTACGGTGACTTTACCCGCGCCAAACAAGGCGGTGGCACCGACCTCGCCAATCGTTATCTCGATCATGGCAACTATCTCGCTTACGGCCTCGCAGCGACGGCCTGCTGGGTGTTGGGTCTGCCCCATGGACTGGCGGTGTTACACGGTAAAACTCGCCGGGGCGGCTTGGTGTTTGATGTTGCTGATTTGATTAAAGACGCCGTAGTGCTGCCCACGGCGTTTGTCTCCGCCATGGCAGGCCACGACGAAACCGAGTTCCGCCAGCAATTGATCAGGCATTTCCAGAAGTTTGAAGTGCTGGATCGCATGATCGACGCCATCAAGTCGGTAGCGGAGCAAACCAGTCAGGATGCCACTGGCAAGGAAACAGCCGGGAAGACAAAAGCATGATCGTTACCATCAAATCCCAATGCGGTAAAAAAGCCCTGGTTGAAACCCGCCGTATTCTTGACCAGTTTTTTGAACGAGCCGGAGATCGCTGCTGGGAAGGTGCCATTACCCTCGATGGCCTGATCATGGTACGCAAGCTGCTGCGCAAAACTGCCCGGCGTAATACCGCCGTGGTGTGTCATCGAATTCGGGGGACGCGCCAACTGGAGTTGGAATGGATCGTGGGTAACGCCCGGCTATTTAATGCTCAGGGCCGAGTGCCGACCAATCGAACTGGGAGGGATGTATTAAAAAGTTCAGATGAGAACGACTGGCATACCGGTGAAGTTATTCGACTGTTTGCAGCTTTGGCGGCTTTATTTCATGACTTTGGCAAGGCCAATAAAATCTTTCAGAAGAAGCTGAAAGGCAATGGTAAAACTGCTGATCCCTATCGCCATGAGTGGGTATCGCTTCGTCTTTTTGAAGCCTTTGTTGGCACTGATTCCGATAGTGATTGGCTGGAGCGATTGGCTAGCGTCGATAAGTCTGCCACCAAGTTGTGTCTTGAAAGTCTGAATAAGGATGGACTGGATAAGACTGTCAGTCCTTTCAAAAATCTGCCTCCTGTTGCAGCGGCGATTGGCTGGTTGATCGTTTCTCATCACCGTATGCCTTGTGAAAATACGCTTAAAAAGGAGTTGTCGATTCGTATGCCTGCCTTGCAAAAGCTGCCAGCAGGCATTCGCAGTAATTGGTGCGGAGAGCGTGAGGAGGCTAGTGCAAAAGACAAAACAGTGTGTTGGTCGATGGAAAAGAAAACACTGCCGTTCAGTAGCGCCAAATGGTGTGAGCACGCCCAGAAGATCGCCAAAAATATGTTGGCGCAACCAGCACTTCAACAAGAGACCCAATGGTGCGCGAACAGCTATGTGATGCACGCGGCGCGTATGACGCTGAAGCTAGCCGATAACCATTATTCCGGGCAGCCAGCCCATAGCTATTACGGATCAAAAACCTTTCCGCTGTATGCCAATAGTGAAAACGGCGAGTTAAAGCAAAAGTTGGATGAGCATCTGGTTGGTGTTGAGAAAACCTCATCGCGAGTGTTTCGTTCTTTGATGGCATTGGATGGCGCTTTACCGACCATCGCCTGTCACAAAGGCTTTCGAAGACGCAGCAAAGACCGTCGTTTTGCCTGGCAAGACAAAGCCTTTGATCTGGCGGAAGGCTTACAGCCACTATCGGATGAGCAGGGCTTCTTTGGTATCAATATGGCATCCACCGGATGCGGTAAAACACTGGCCAATGGCCGCATTATGTACGCGTTGGCCAGGCCAGATACCGGTGCTAGATTCACCATTGCTCTGGGCTTGCGAACCCTGACGCTGCAAACCGGCGCGGCTTTGCGTGAACGTCTGGGGTTTGGTGCGGAAGATCTGGCAGTGCTGGTGGGTGATGGCTCGGTGCGTCAGTTGTTTGAAATGCAGCAGTCGGATGATGGCGAAAGCAAGGTTGAAGGTTCGGAGTCTGCTGAAGAACTGATGTCGGAGAATGAATTTATTCACTACGATGGCGGCATTGATGATGGTGCGCTCAGACAGTGGCTGGATAAATCGCCCGGTGCCCTGAAGTTGCTTAACGCCCCTATCGTTACCTGCACCATCGATCATCTGATGCCTGCAACGGAGCGCTTGAAAGGCCCCCGGTTTATTCCACCCATGCTGAGGCTGATGACCTCGGATCTTATACTGGACGAACCGGATGATTTCTCTCATGAGGATTTCCCGGCGTTATGTCGTTTGGTGAATTGGGCTGGATTGCTGGGCAGTAAGGTATTGCTGTCTTCTGCGACCTTGCCTCCGGATTTAATGGAAGGTTTGTTCGATGCCTATCTGGCAGGTCGAACCCAGTATCAAGAAAATCGAGGCTGGGCAGAGAATCGTACTCCCAATGTTGTTTGCGCCTGGTTTGATGAGTTTGATCGACGTACTCAGCAATGTGCTGATGTTTCCTCTTTTACCTCTGCCCATGACGAATTCACTCAGGCGCGTTCAAGTACGCTGGCTAAAAAAGCGGATCAGCAGCGCCGAGTTCCACGGTTAGTGGCGCTCCCGGAATTGGAAAATATCGAAGGTGAGGATCGCTATCAGCCTGTGGCTGCACAGCTACTGGATCTGATCCAACAGCATCATGATGATTCCGCCGAAAAGGACGCCAAAACCGGAAAGAGAATAAGCACGGGGCTGGTGCGATTGGCCAATATCGACCCGATTACCGATATTGCCTGCTGCTTGATGAAAACAGCTTTGCCTGAAAATTATCGAATTCATCTGTGTGTTTATCATTCTCAGCATCCGCTGATTATCCGCTCGGCTATGGAGCGTTCGCTGGATGCCGTGCTGACTCGACACAATGAAAAGGATTGGTTTGCCTCAAGCCGCATTCGGCATTTGCTGGATAGCTATGAAGAGCAAAACCAGATATTGGTGGTTCTCGCCAGCCCTGTATGCGAAACGGGCAGGGATTGGGATGCGGACTGGGCGATCTGTGAGCCATCTTCCATACGTTCGATTATTCAACTCGCGGGGCGGGTTAGGCGGCATCGGTTTGAACCTGTCAGCTCTCCTAATCTCAGCATCTTTGAAACCAATCTTCGCAGCCGCCGTTATCGCGGAACTCAGCCAACGTTTTGTCGGCCTGGGTTTGAAACCGATGAGTTTCGGCTTAACAGTCATGATTTGAATCAGATCCTGACGTCTGATCAATGGCAGTCTATCGACTCCCGTGGTCGTATCCGTAAACGCTTGGAATTCATTCCGGCCAGTAATCTGGTGGATTTTGAACACCATGTGACCCGCAATTATGTTCTGGGCAGTGATTCAGAAGGCTTAAACGTTATCCCGGCAAGTCACTGGTGGCGCTCGCAAGCCAATTTAAGTGGCCAGTTGCAGCGCAAGCAGCCATTTCGTTACGACCCAAAGGGCAAACAGCGTTATTGGTTTAAACGTCTGGATGATGGCCAGGAAAAAGCGAACTGGAACTTTATTACTCGTGATGATTACTGGCAGGTGAGAGAAATGCCGCAGTTGCGAGTACCTCGAAACCTTGAGGAGAACCCAAGAATTAGCTTTTGGGGGACGCTGGATTTACAAGAGTCTATCGACGATCTCGGTGAAAAGCTCAAGCTTGAAGATGATGTGATAGAAGATCGATTTGTGTACCTCGACTTGCAAGCCAAGGGTGCAGACAACGGCTGGCTATACCACCCGAAGCTTGGGTTTTCTCATGCCAATTTGAGGAAAAAGTAATCCCGAAGCGTCCTGCCGGGATTACGGAGCTACCTGTGCGGTAGCTAACTTCATGACTTAAAAACGTCACTCTCTTTCTGAGCCGCCTGTTCGGCGGCTCGGTGATTCTACCATCAAGTTTACTTTGATCATGATCGGTATTTGATAAAATATAAAATACGTCACTCTCGGTGTTTACATGTGTTGGAGGGAGTGGCAGTATAAATCTAAGGTTGGTGAGGATGTGTCGGCAAACACTCCTCACCACGCAACGTCAGTCTCGCTGGCACCCGAATCGGTTCGGGACAGAAACCGAAAGGAGAGGAATCGATGTTTGGCACTCATCAGGTTAGAAGAGGCTGAAAATCGAAGTCTCCGAGCGGCTCCGCCATGGCGTCGCTTGGAGCAGTGTACCTGAAAGCTTTGTATGACCAAACTTTTCTACAGGATACCGATATGGATATATCCCATCGCAGCTCGGATGACATTCGGGCTGTCATCTCGCAGTTTATAAATCAGCGACTGCAAGAAAAACTCAGCAAGTTGAAAGCTGATGACGTTGAAAAACGCGACAAGCTGCTAGCCGATTATGAATATTCAACTTGGCTTGAAAGTGCAGCCCTTCGTGTTAGCCAGATTCAGCAAATCACCCATGCAGCCAAGTACACCCATCCTTATTCATTGGGAACCAGCCTGTACAACACCGGTAATCAGAGTGCTGGCGACGAGTACTTGGGAACTCACAGTATTGGGCCGATTCGCCCAGATGTCGTTGGCAATGCCGCTGCTCTTGATGTCTTTAAATTCCTGAAACTACCCATTGGGCAGACGACAATTTTCGAACTGGCAGCTGCGGATTCTGTTGAGTTAAAAGCAGCATTGACTCCGGATTCGAAAAAAGCCGATGACTGGAGCAAGGCCTTCGCCAGTCTGCCGGATGAAAAGAAATCAACTTCTTCTCATGCCTTGGCTAAGCAGCTCTTCTGGCCGTTGGAAACCGATGATTCGGAATCAGATTACCACCTAATTTCACCTCTGTTCTCCAGTGCTCTGGCGCAAGAAGTCTGGACGCATATCCGTGAGCATCGTTTTTCCGAAGAGGCCAAAGCGGCCCGTGATGCTCGCTTTAATAAAGCCTGGTTTGACCACGACTCGTTTGAATACCCAAACATGGTGGTGCAGAAATTTGGCGGCAGTAACCAGCAAAATGTCAGTCAGTTAAATAGCAATCGCTACGGCGAAAATTATCTGTTGGCTTCTTTGCCTCCGCACTGGAATGCCGATCTGATTCGCCCGCCTCTGAAAGTTGATAGCATTTTCCCCAATGTGTTTGGACGTCGTGCCGCGGTACTGGACGCAGTTAAAGATCTGATTCTGTTTCTCGAAGCACACTATCACCCGGATCGCCCTGTTCTGGATCCTAATAATATGGAAATCCGGGAGCTGGCCAGGGAGAAAGTCCGTGCGGTGATCGATGAATTTTTCCATTTCTCTGCATCGGTTTGGGATCTTGAACCCGGCTGGTCTGCTGAGGAAGACTGCAACCTGCCGGAGGAAGAACGCTGTTGGTTGGATCAAGGGCGTGTGCTGATCGATGAAGAATTTGCCAAAACTTACCACTGGGGAAAATGGAAGGAGCAGGTAGCCGTGCGCTTTGCCAACTGGTTAAACGCCCGACTGGCCAGCGGAAAGAAAAAGCTGCCATTGGGTAAAGCCGAATTTAATGAATGGAAGAAACTGGTGGAAAAGGAAATCAATCTGTTTGGGGGAGTAGAAGACTGATGGCTATTCATACGGTTTGTTTACTTCCCCGACTTGATTTAACCGCAGCCAACGCCGTATCTGGGCCAATGAGCTGGGGCTTTCCGGCACCGACCGCCTTCACTGGCTTTGCTCATGCTTTGCAGTTGCAACTGAAGGACTGGATTCAGGAAGGCGTAGCCGGTGTTGGTATTGTTTGCCATCGCTTTGATCCACAGATTTCACAGCCTTCTGGAAGCCGGACTTTTGTTTTCTGCCTGAACCGCCATCCGGTTGGTAAAGATGGCAAACCGCCATCCATCGTCGAAGAGGGCAAGGCCAATCTGGAAATCAGTCTGGTCATTGCTTTGAAGGACGATATCGACACGGACGATAAAGACGATTTTCTGGAAGCTTTAATGAATACCGTCGCCAGGATGCGCATCGCTGGTGGCAGTATTCGTTTGCCTGAGAACAGCTGGCGGAATCGCCCTGAATTACTGCATTGGGCTGATGATCTAAAAACTCAAAAAGAACAGTTTCGAACCGTGTCGCGTAAATTGCTGCCGGGGTTTGCCTTGGTGTTACGGAATGATCGTATGCAGCAAACACTAGGGGTATTGAAGCAGCAAGACGACAGTGCTTCGGCGCTCGATGCTGTGCTGGAGCACGGTCGAATGCGATTTTTTGCAGAGCGAGTCGTGGATCCAAAAGACGAATCGCAAGACAAAGCAAATTGGTCTGTCAAGCGCAAGCAGGGATGGACTGTTCCTCTACCAGTTGGTTATGCCTCCATATCAGAACTGTACGACCCAGGTGTGGTGCGCAATGTTCGCGATAAAACTGTGCCTTTCCAGTTTGTCGAAAGCCTTTACTCCATTGGCGAATGGCTTGGCCCGCACCGTATTGACCGACTTGAACAATTGCTCTGGACGCATCAGCACGACGCGGAAAAGGGGCTTTACCTGTGCCAGAACGACTACGAGCGTTACCTGGCGGCTGAATCGATCGAATCTACTGTTTCTGAATAAGGAATTTCATCATGGCTAAAAAAAACTCCCTTAGTGCCTCTGTACTGGCTTTTGAACGCAAACTGGACCCATCCGATGCCATTTTCAGTGCCGGACGCTGGCAAGAACGTGATTTAGGCAGTCGTTGGCAGTTTGTGAAAAAGCAGGAGAAAGCCGTGCGCGGCACCATCTCCAATCGCCTGAAAACCAAGGATCAGGATCCGGCAAAACTGGATGCCGCCATTGAGTCGCCCAACTTGCAAACTGTAGACGTGGCGATGTTGCCTAACGACTGTGACACTCTGCGAGTGCGTTTCACTCTAAGGGTTCTTGGTGGAGCTGGTAAACCTTCGGCGTGTAATAACAGCGAGTACCAGCAGGCTTTGGCTGGATTGGTGGGCGGCTATAAAGAAGAGTACGGCTATGGCGAGTTGGCTGGTCGTTATGCCAGTAACTTGGCCAATGGTCGCTTTTTATGGCGCAACCGTGTGGGTGCTGAAGACATTGAAGTGCGTGTCAGCCATCTGGTCAAAGGAGAAGCGGTACAGACCTGGACCTTCAATGCCCATGATTACTCATTGCGTGATTTTTATTGTGCATCGCAAGACGATATCAAAGCCATCTCTCAGGTAATCGAAGCTGTGCTGGCGGACGATAACGGCTACGCACTGCTCGACGTTCAGGCATACGCTCGTATGGGCGAAGGGCAAGAGGTCTATCCCTCTCAGGAACTGATTCTGGATAAAGGCGACAAGAAAGGGCAAAAAAGCAAAACCCTATATGGTGTTGGGGAAGACAAACTGACTGCCGCCATGCACAGCCAGAAAATCGGCAATGCCCTGCGCACCATTGACACCTGGTACCCGGCAGAGCAAGGCGGTGTTGGCCCGATTGCTGTTGAACCCTATGGATCCGTCACCACCGAAGGCAAGGCCTATCGTCAACCCAAGCCCAAGAATGATTTCTACAGCTTGCTAGACGGTTGGGTAGCACAAGGAAAAGTACCGGAAACAGGCAATCAGCACTTTGTGATGGCGACTCTTATCCGGGGTGGTGTGTTCGGTGCTTCAGACAAGGACTAGGCCATGGACTATTACGTGGAAATAACCGTACTACCTGACCCTGAATTTGAAGAGCAAGTGCTGCTGAATGCCTTGTTCTCCAAGTTCCATCGCGGCATGGGGCAAACCGTACCTGGTGAAGTCGGCATCAGCTTTCCAGAAGTCGCCAAGCGTCTCGGCTCGGTGCTGCGGCTGCACGGTAATGAATCATCACTGAATCAGTTGATGGCCGAAAACTGGCTGAAAGGCATGAGGGACTACTGCCAAGTTGGAGAGGTTCATCCAGTGCCGGAAGTTGTGCAATACCGCACGGTTCGGAGGGTGCAAGCCAAAAGCGCCTGGAACAAACGCAAGCGCTCCATCGCCAAAGGCTGGCTAACCGAGGCAGAGGCTCCAGCCAAAATCCCGGACAGTCAGCAAAAAAACCTAAAGCATGTGCCATTTTTGCAGATTAAAAGCCTGTCCAATGGCAACCCTATGCGGATCTATATCGAGCATGGAGCACTGAAAGATGATCCGGTTGCTGGAACATTCAATAGCTACGGCCTGAGCGCGACTGCCACAATTCCGTGGTTTTGACCCTTTTTTCTGGCAGATCTGTAAGTCATTGATTTTAAAGGCTTACGGATCTGGGTCAGAAAAAGGGTTTTTAAGGCAAAACGCCAAAAGCTCTTTAACAAACGGATAGTTAGCATTATTTTTCAACAGTTCGCTGCCGCACAGGCAGCTCAGAAAATTCGGAACAAGAACTTCATCGGCATCAGCCAGTTCGCTGCCGCACAGGCAGCTCAGAAATTGGTGACGTCGTTGACGACCACCACCTCAATGTTCGCTGCCGCACAGGCAGCTCAGAAAAAAACTTGATGGTTCCCAGCTCCTGACGCTTCGTTCGCTGCCGCACAGGCAGCTCAGAAAGGCACGTAACCAGGAAGCAACCTGCGCCCACAGTTCGCTGCCGCACAGGCAGCTCAGAAAACAGCACGACATTACGCCCAGCCAGCGGTGACGTTCGCTGCCGCACAGGCAGCTCAGAAAAGATCAGAACAGAACAGATGACGGCAACAGACGTTCGCTGCCGCACAGGCAGCTCAGAAATTTTGGAAGATCTGGCTCAGGATTGACCAACTGTTCGCTGCCGCACAGGCAGCTCAGAAAGCATTTTGCCTGGACTCCCTGACCACACGCTTGTTCGCTGCCGCACAGGCAGCTCAGAAAATTGATGACGGTATGCCAGTTGAAATTTACGTGTTCGCTGCCGCACAGGCAGCTCAGAAAAGTGAGTCGAATTCCGAGGCATCTGAATCCGCGTTCGCTGCCGCACAGGCAGCTCAGAAAGACCGTAACAACATTGAAAACCCGAATTTTGTGTTCGCTGCCGCACAGGCAGCTCAGAAAATGGTTCTTCGCATTCATGGAACTGGCCTATTGTTCGCTGCCGCACAGGCAGCTCAGAAACCAAGAGCAAAGCCACCCGCAACGGCATTCGCGTTCGCTGCCGCACAGGCAGCTCAGAAAACAGGAAAACCCCCGCCTTCGCTATTGGTTTTGTTCGCTGCCGCACAGGCAGCTCAGA
>PBNY01000029.1 GCA_002723385.1 Oceanospirillaceae bacterium
CCGTAGGTGCTCAGCTCCTGGCTGGCGCAGGGGCGGGCAGGTTTGGCGGCCAGTGCAGCTTCGAGTGTCTCGGCATCTAGAGCGACGTTCTGGGTGAGACGGTAAACGAGCAGGTTACGAAACCACATGGCGGGGTAGAACTCCGGAAAGCAAAGGGGTGCATTATTCCTGCCTGGCCAGTTCAGGCCAACCCTGCGGGATGTTAATGCACGGCGGACGAGAAAAATCGGCTGGTAAATCGAGGGTTTTCCTAAGTCTTTGGAACTTCTGCAATTTTTTTTTCGAAAGGGGGTTGCCATGGCGCGGAACCCTCTCTAGAATGCGCCCCACTTCGAGAGCAAACGGGTGATTAGCTCAGCTGGGAGAGCATCTGCCTTACAAGCAGAGGGTCGGCGGTTCGATCCCGTCATCACCCACCAAACCTTTGATGTGGTTTAAACATCAACACAATGTGGACTGGTAGTTCAGTTGGTTAGAATACCGGCCTGTCACGCCGGGGGTCGCGGGTTCGAGTCCCGTCCAGTCCGCCATCATATTCCTTCAATGTGATGTTCCCCTTCTAAAATCCCATACCCGTTTTCGACTCTCCAGATTTCCAATCCCTTCTTGCAGACTTCGCTTGTTTGTTCGTTCGGCCTCAAAATCAAAAATAGTTCACAAAACGAGTGTTTGAGCCGAATTCATTCTGCTGTCACAGAACATCTCTATTTTCGTAGTGGCTAGGGATAAATGGAACTTAGAGGCCGTGATTGCATCTGTGTATTCGGTGCCTGATGGAATGGCACACAAGATGCTTTGTACAAAAGAGCAAAATAGAAAAGAAAACAAGGAGGCAGTAAATGACTGACTATACCGACGAACTTCTGGATGTAACCTACGACGACCACGATGATGATGTGGATGACGCCGTAGAAATGTAAATCTCGACCAATTCGGCTGCCGTAATCGTTCGGCAGTCGCTATTCTTCCTTCCTGCCCGTTCCTGACACCAGCACTTTTCCTGACTTTCGCTATCACCGCGTATTTCCGTAACTCTTCACCTCCCGCAAAAACCCGACTAATTTACTGCACTAATTTCAGGCAAATTCAGTGCTATCGCACCGAACTCACCCAAAATCCCGAAGATCAACTCAGGCGCTGAATCCGGAGTCACTTGAGTCTGTATCCGAACCACCACTGCTCTCCGTCTCCAGATCTTTCAGGAAACGGTAAGACAGTGACAAGGTAATCAAGGACACCAGCGTCGCGATATAGGTACCCAGTGCTCCGAGGAATAACATCAGAGTGGAATCAACGGCGTAAGCCGCCAGGAAAGGCAGAGCAAGCACTACAGGAACAATCCAAACCACGGCAACCAGACGGTTTCCATTACCTTTGGACAACATCCAGGCCCGTCTCAGCGAGCTGGGACGGCCAACCGCAATCTCCGGCAAAGTCACGGACAAACGCGCTGTTACGTACATCATGGCCATCAAAGCGAAAATGGCGACGACAATGGCTGGGCCACTGATTGCCGGAGTTTCACCACCAGTACTACCAGTCGCAGCGCCCAATAAACCCGGTGACAGCAGGCCGAATACAACCAGCGCCAGCAGAATCACCAGACCGGCCACCAGTCCGATTTGCACTCCTCGCCACAGATAACGCCAGTGATCCGAACTCCATTTAAAAGCAATAGGAACACTGGTATCGGCCAACGCAAAACGATGGCAGGCAATGGCAAAGACGACTCCGAGCAACATGGAAAGAATCATAAAGACGAAAGGCATGATGGAGCCAGATTGCTCCGGAAACAGTACTTGCCCCATCCAGTCGATCAGGGCCAATACCAGCATAAACGGAAAGAAACGGGATAATACAAAACCGCTCTGTAACCAGACCAGTTTGATTGCATCAGAAACGATATCGGTAACGGGCAGATTGGCATCCAGCCCAAGGCGGGTTTTCATAAGAACTTCCTGTGAGTCGGCAACGTTTGTCGGCAGAAGACAATTTGCGCGCAGTATAGCGACTCTTCCATGAGTCGCCAGCTACTCATTAGTTCAAGAATCAGGCCGCAGGAGGAACTTCTCCATGGCGCTTGTCATGACGGCGTCTGATGGCTTCCGGATTGAGCAAGAAGGACGCCAGCGCAGGTAACAAGACCAGTGCTCCCAACATGTTCCACAGGAACATAAAGGTCAGCAGGATTCCCATATCTGCCTGGAACTTGATCGGCGAAAAGATCCAGGTCGCGACGCCAATCGCCAACGTCACACCGGTAAAGCTCACCGCCTTGCCGGTGGAGCGCAAGGTTCTCCAATACGCTTCTTTCAGGTCATAACCGGCGATGATCATGGCCTCAAGCCGGTTATAGATATAGATGCCGTAGTCAACACCAATACCCACGCCCAGCGCGATGACCGGCAAGGTTGCCACTTTCACGCCGATGCCCAATGCGGTCATCAGCGCCTGCCCCAAAATGGAAGTCAGTGCCAGAGGCAGCAGAATGCAGGCAACAGCCGCCAGTGAACGGAAAGTCAGCAAACAGAGCGAGAAAACCACCACGTAGACAAAAATCAGCATTGTGTCCTGTGAAGCTTCAATCACCTGATTGGTCGCCGCTTCGATACCGGCATTGCCGGAAGCCAGCTGTAGCCGCACCGGCACAGAGTCCAGCTTGCCGTCGGCGATGGCTGCATCAATGATCTCAGCCTTGGCGCCAAAGTACATATCATCGACCTGATCATCGTACCGGGACTTGAACAGCTCGGCGGCTTCCACAGCTGTCTGCAGCGTTTCGGCCTTGTGATCATTCAAATAGATCACCACAGGAGCCATGGAACAGTTGGAATTCAACAGGCTACCCGGCGCACGCTGGATCGACGTGTTCAAAATGGTCTGGTTACGGGACAAGGCATACCAGTTCAGATTGCCTTCGTTCATGGCCTTCGTCACCAGCCTGGATACCGTCACCAGAGACACGGTCGATTGCACACCCGGCTGATTTTCCATGTGCCACATGAAGCGATCCATAATGTCCATGGCCTTGAAGCTGTTACACATCTCTACCGGCGTTTCGACCATCACCACCAATACATCGGAACTGGTGGAATAGTTCGACACCATAAAATCGTTGTCGAGGTTGTAGCGGGAGTCGGCACGGAGCTCAGGCGCGCCTTTATCCAGATCGCCGATTTTCAGATCCTGGCTATAGTGGTAACCAAAACCTCCCAACGCGACCGCTAGCAGTATCACTGCTGGAGCCGCTTTGCGACTGGCAAAACCGGACAGCACTCTCCAATGCACCGGGTCAGACTGTTCAGAACGCTCGGCATGAACAACCCCGGAACGACTGATGCCCAGCCACGACATCGCGATTGGCAGCAAAACCAGATTGGTAATGATGATCATGGCCACCCCCACCGAAGCGGCGATGGCCAGCTCCTGAATCACACCAATATCGATGAACAATAGCGTCAGGAACCCCATGGCATCACTGAGCAACGCCAGCATGCCTGGTACGTACAAACCACGGAAAGCATGACGAGACGCCTGCAGTTCATTCGCCCCCTTGCCGGATTCAATCGCAATGCCGTTGATAATCTGAACACCGTGACTGATTCCGATGGCAAACACCAGGAACGGCACCAGCACCGAGTAAAGATCGATACTGAAGCCCATCAGAGCCAACGCCCCCAGCTGCCAAACTACCGCCACCAGCGACGCCACGATCGGCACGATCGTTCCGCGAATACAACGCGAGTACCAGAACAGCAGAATCGCCGTCATGCCAATGGCCGCAAGGAAGAAGTAACCAATGGACACCGCTCCATCAAGCAAGTCGCCCAGCTTTTTCGGCGTACCGGTCACGTAGATGCGAATAGAGTCACTGCCGTATTGATCACGAACGCGTTTTTCAACTTCGTGAGAAAAAGCCTGATAGTTCAGTTTTTCCCCGGTTTGGGGATCACGCTCAATCAGCGGTACGTCGATGATCGACGAAGAGAAATTGTTGGCGACAAGGCGACCGACCTGGCCGGACTTCAGCACGTTTTCGCGCACTTGCTGCAGGCTGTGTTCACCACCATCGTAGGTGGATGGGATCACCGGCCCACCCTGAAAACCTTCTTCGGTTACTTCAGTCCAACGGGTGTTTGGTGTCCACAGAGACTGCATACCAGAGCGATCAACACCAGGAATGAAGAACACTTCGTCGTTAATCTTGCTCAACGTCTCCATGTATTCACGGGTAAAAATGTCACCACCCGAAGCTTCAACCGCAATCTTGATATTGGCAATGCCGCTGTTCAGATCATCCTTGTGAACCAGATAATTCTGTACGTACTCGTGCTGCAGCGGGATGTACTTTTCAATGCTGGAATCCAGTCGAATCTGGGTCATGCCCCAGGCGAACACCAGCGTCAGCAGTGCCAGAATGGCAACCACCACCTGACGGTTATTAAACAGTACCCGCTCCAGAAACGGCTCGGTTTCAGGAGAAAGGATGTAATGCTCCGGTTCGGTGGAGTAATGATGCTTTTGCTCGGCCATGACGTTACTCCCCTACCGATTGCTTGAATTCTGATGCTGAGATCGCACGAGCACCTGCTTCACCGACCACCAGCCAACCATCACCGACAGCAGCACCGGCGGCCAGGCCGGAACGACCCTCCAGTGTCATGATTCGAATCAGAGGTGTTGAGGAGACGTTGTCACGCTCAAGAGTGACCAGTGTGCCGGCGTTCCCCACCAGGGCAACGGCGCCATTGCGGGCAACAGAGCCAGACAACAGGGTCTGCTCACTTCCGGTAGGGAGTTGGCGCCAGCTATCGCCATGATCAGATGACGTAAATACGTTACCGCGCAGCCCAAATACTAACCAGTCTTGCCCGGACTGAACCGCGCCAAACAGCGAGCCATCGTATGGCAACTCCAATCGCTCCCAGCTCTGGCCATAATCACGAGAGCGAATAACGAGTCCCATTTCGCCAACAATCAACCAGTCATCGCCCAACACCGCCAACTGGCTCAGATGCATCTTGTCCGGGTTGGGTAAATCAGCAGCGATGTCATGCCAGCTCTTCCCGCCATCGCGAGTGCGGAATAACATGCCGTAAGCACCCAGAGCAAAACCGTCATTTCGGCTCAGAAACAACACATCCAGAAATGGCTTGGTTGAACCTTGTTCTACATCGTAGCGAGCGTCATCCAGTGCCATCAGCGCATCTTCCAGCTGATAGTCAAGATCTTCCTGCAACTGGGGGTCAGTCGCTTCTGTCTGTTGCTGCTCCAGTTCACGGGTGCGTTTTTCGGCCGCTGCGACCAATGCTTCGTTGGCGAGATAACCATCAAACTGCTTGTTCCAGCTCAGGCCGCCGTCCTGGCTGGCCAGAATGATGCCATCGTGACCGACAGCCCAGCCGTATTGAGCGTCCGCAAAATCCACCGCAGTCAGCGTCACCGTGACCGGTACCTTGCCTTGCTTCCAGCTCTGTCCATTGTCATCGGAGTAAATAACATGACCATAAGCTCCCACGGCGACCAGACGATCACCGGCACGAGTCACATCAAGCAGCAAGGTTTGATGCGCTTTTTCTGTTGCTGCAGCAGGGGTATCAAGGGGGTCAGTCCATCCAGCCAAAACGGTAGAAGAACTCAGTGATATGGCCAGTGCCACGAATATTCCAGACAGGCGTCGGACAGGGTTCTGCGTCGACAGGAGAGACAAACCACTCCCCTTTCGCGAGAGGCATTCCAGAACAGATCTCATGGAAAACTCCGATTCTTATAATAATGGGTATACCTAAAAACACACCTGACAACGAGCGAGACTTCGTCACAACAAAAAAGAGACCTAGAGGCCTTATGTGAAAATTAGGAACAGGTGTATATCCTCAAGAAGCGGATAATGGCACGGAGCCGATAAGAATACCAAACAAATATTGTGCTCAGGCGCTCAACCAATGTCAGGAACACGACCCGTAAAGTGGAACAGTGCATTCTGCAGCCAGATATTCAGCGAACAGTATCCAGCAGCGACCGATTACGAGAGACGGGCAGTCTGGAGTAATCCCGCGATAGCCCGATACTGTCATCCATCGCATGAAACCAGTATCGATCCTCTTGCAAATCAAACTCTAGCTGAAATTCCGCCACAATCGCAGGAACTTCGTAGGCGGATGTCAGCAAGGCTATGCCCACGCCGACCAGCTCACCGGCAATGGAATAACGGTCAATCATCACCGGCGCCCAGGAATCTTCGTCCACATACAGCACCTGCTTGCCAAAGGAAGCACGGGATCTTCCTTTAACCACGCCATCCAATACCCAGACTCGATGTTTTTCAAATCGGACGCGTTGCAGTTGTGGCCGTGACGGTGTCAGAAAGTTCTTGTAGCCCGGTTGATCATCAAACAATCGATAATTGTTGTAGGGAACCAGTAATTCGTGCTTGCCCACCAGCTGCCAGTGATACTGATCTGGCTGATCCATCAACAAGGACGGTGGCAACATCGCAGGAGCCTGAGAAGCATTGAGCAGGTGCTCAACCGCCACGGCTCGAGATTCCACCGTGACGGCATATTGACGATGAAACGGGCTTTCCAGACTGCGCTCGCGCCAGCTGAACCAGTGCACCGCCTTACGATGGTTACTTTCACTGACTCTTGTGCGGCTGCGCAGCTGCTCTGGCAGGTCAAAGCCTCGGTCAGACACAGGCATGGCGTATGGGAATACCGCTCGGGTTGCCAAAGGCCAGGCCTCCACATCATTCCCCTGAACTGAAAACAGACGTTCAAAACCGTGAAACTGCTTACCTTGCCATCGCAGCAACATATTGGTGAGTACCTCGGAACCGTCCGAGGGAATAGGAAAAGGCACACCTCCGGTTAAATCCGTTAGCAAGTCAGGTCGCTGTACCAGATTCTGATAGGTCTGGTCATACCAGAAGTGAGGAGCTGCTGCCGTCCGGCGCGTCGGATATACATTCAATTGAACATCCGAGCCGCGTAACAGGGCCAACACGCCGGGCGTTACGTCAAGCTGGTGTTGTGCTGAATTGTCGTTGTAAATCTGATAAACCGGTTGATCATCAGGATAAGGGGCCGGGCGGCGATGCCCCACCCCCTTGTAAGCCAGGGGCGGCATGGCGAGTCCACCACGCCAGGGAGGAATATCCGCGCCGTTACCCGCACGTTCAGCCCCCAAAGGCGTCAGATCACGATTCAGACGCTGGGCTTGCTGGACGGCTTTCTCCCCCTGATAGTACAAACTGTCCGCTTGCGTCCGGCAGCTCCAGCCGGTCGCAACTCCGGCCAGAGCGACCCAGGCAACAAAGCAAAAAGAGAAACAGACCTGGTACCACATCGGCCTGAACCCGGTTCACATCAGGCGAGGGCTTTG
Organism: Oceanospirillaceae bacterium; assembly: GCA_002723385.1. Taxonomy (GTDB): domain Bacteria; phylum Pseudomonadota; class Gammaproteobacteria; order Pseudomonadales; family Oceanobacteraceae; genus Oceanobacter. Next base: position 7,384 of record PBNY01000029.1, read on the forward strand.
GTCACTACTTCGTAAACGTCGCTCGACAAATCCGGCGAAGCCGCTATGCGCTGCAGTTCGCCACGCATATTGTCACCCAGTTCTGGCGTCAGACGACGCCATTTGGTCAGCGGCGTCAGCAAGCGCGAGGCAATTTGAGGATTGGTTGCGTTCAAACGAATCACGGCGTCAGCCAACAGCTGATAGCCAGCACCGTCCTGCTGATGGAAGAAGGACAAGGCCTGGTTGGCAAAGGCACCCAGTACTGAGCGAATCTTGTTTGGATTGCGCCAGTCGAAGGCTTCGTGCTCCAGCAACTGCTGAATACGTTCCAGCGTTCCCAATTCACAGGAACCGGCCTGAGCCGACAACCACTGATTCACCACCAACGCATCGTGCTTCCATTCCTTGTAGAAGTCATCCAGACACGCATCCGCCAGTTCGTGCTCGCCACTGAGAACCAGTGCCGACAGCGCTGCCATCTGGTCAGTCATGTTATCCGAGGCATCAAACTGATGACGAGCAGCCTGCAAACCTTCGCAGGTCGCCTGACTCCAGTATTGCAAAGCCAGGTTCTTGAGAGATCGACGTGTCATCTGCTCTGGCGTTGGTTCATAGGCGAGGTTTGAGGTCAGGCGCTGATAACAAGCGGCAAACTGATCCGACAGTGCCATCGCCATCGCCATACGTACACGCTTGCGACCCAAATGAATCGCATGCGGATCAACCACCTCGCTGAACTCGGCGATGTAGGATTCGGATGGCAATGTCAGCAAATACGCCACCATGGCAGGATCCAGCTCTTCATCTGCCAGCAAACCGGCAAAGACTTTCACCGCCACGTCCGGCAATTCGAATTCGTCGTCTTGCGCAGAGCGAATCCAGTTCAACATCAGACGCTGACCAGCATCCCAGCGGTTAAAACCGTCACTGTCATTTTGCAGCAGGAACAACAATTCGGCGTCGGACTGGGATTGCTCAACCTTGACTGGCGCAGAAAAACCTCGGAACAGCGACAGAGCCGGTTCCTCAGTCACGTTGCGGAAAATGAAGGTTTCTTCGGCTTCGGTGAAATGCAGAACCTGGCTGTCTTCAGACCAGATATTCTCCAGTGACTTGCCGTCTGCGGATTCAGGCGCTACGGCCAAATCCTGACCGTCAGAACCAATCAGCCCCAGCTGTACCGGAATCCACATCGGCAGTTTATCGGTCTGTCCCGGCGTGTCCGGGCAATTCTGTTTCAGTGTCAGTGACAGAGTTTGTTCTGCTTTTGAATAGTCACTGGAAACAGAGATCACAGGGGTTCCTGCCTGCTTGTACCAGCGCGTGAACAGCGACAGATCGACCTGATTGGCATCTTCCATGGCACTGACAAAATCATAAATGGTCACGGCCTGACCATCGTGGCGCTCGAAATACAGATCCGAGCCCTTACGGAAACCGTCTGCCCCCAGAATCTTGTGCAGCATGCCAACCACTTCCGCACCTTTTTCATAAATGGTCACGGTGTAGAAGTTGGAGATTTCAATAAAGGAGTCCGGCTGAACCGGGTGCGCCATCGGGCCACCGTCTTCAGCGAACTGAACGGTACGCATGATATTGGCGTCTTCAATGCGCTTGACCGTGGCCGAATTCATATCCGCCGAGAAGCAGGCATCACGGAATACGGTAAAACCTTCTTTCAGGCTGAGCTGGAACCAGTCGCGGCAGGTCACACGGTTGCCCGACCAGTTGTGGAAGTATTCGTGCGCCACAATCGCTTCAATGCGCTGATAGGCGGTATCGGTGGCGGTGGCCGGATTCGCCAGCACACAGGACGAATTGAAGATATTCAGGCCCTTGTTTTCCATCGCGCCCATATTGAAGTCGTCCACGGCCACAATCATGAAAATATCCAGATCGTACTCACGTCCGTAGACTTCTTCGTCCCAGCGCATTGAGCGCTTCAACGCATCCAGAGCATAGGCAGTTTTGTCGGCGTTTACAGGCTCAACAAAAATGCGCAGCGTCACTTCCCGGCCATTCATGGTCACAAACCGGTCTTCGTGCATCACCAGATCACCGGCGACCAGAGCAAAGAGGTAGGCCGGTTTCGGATGAGGATCGTGCCAGGTTACCTTGCGCTGCTCGCCCAGCACCTCTTCATGGGTGCAGTTACCGTTGGAGAGCATGACGGGGTTCGATTCTGCCGGAGCGATGATGTGGGTAGTAAAGACCGACATGACATCCGGGCGATCAAGGTAATAGGTAATTCGGCGGAAGCCTTCGGCCTCACATTGGGTGCAATACATACCACCAGAACGGTACAAACCTTCCAGCGCCGTATTCTTGTCGGGGTGAATCCGGGTGACAATTTCGAGCTGATGCTGTTCCTGCAAACCGGAAAGCGTCAGGGATTCGTCGTCCAGCTGATACTGCTCAGCAGCAACAAGCTGACCATCCAGAGTCACGCTGACCAACTCCAGCTGCTGGCCGTCAAGGCGTAAATAGCCCTCTGGCGTCAGAGAGTCATTCCTGCGCAAGGCCAGCCGCGACGTCACCAACGTGGAGTCATCCTCCAACTGAAAAGTCAGCTCGGTCTGATCAATCCAGTAAGCAGGTTGTTGGTAGTCTTTCAGATAAATAGTGCTGGGGTGTGCGTCGCGCATGGTGGCTCCTGAAGGCTATTACCCTGTTATTATTATCAGTATTCCGTTTCATTCGGCTGAAGGTTCAATGACACCTCGTAGCCAGAAAACCGGCGCAGGTTAATCACGCCGCCGTCCAAAAGCAAATATTGCCCCTTGATTCCCATCAAACGACCGCCGATTTTTGGCGTTTTGTCGAGATTGAAACTCGAGACCTTGGTCGGATAAGACAAAACAGGGTACTGAAACGCACGGGTTCCGCCATTTTCCGGGAAAAACAGGGCATCCGGACCAAAAGGTTCGGCAATGCCCAGTAACTCGGGTTTTAATTGCTGAATAAGACTGTTGCGAATATCAACCAAATCCAGTTCTGGGGGTTCGCTCTTCAGCAACTGCCGCCAGTTGGTTTTATCCGACATCTGCTCGCGAATGCGATCTTCAATCAGGCCGGACAAACGACGACTCGACACCTGAGCCAGAACCACCGCTTGCGCTGCCCCCTGATCAATCCAGCGCGTTGGCAACTGCGTTGACCGGGTAATGCCGACTTTCAGTCCCGACGTATTGGACAGGTACACCAGATGAGGCTGAAAACAGACCTGCTCGGCCCAGGATGGCTCGCGACAGGTACCCTGATGAAAATGGCATCGTTCAGGTGACATCATGCAAGTGTCGCACTGCGCCAGCCTGGTAAAGCAGGGGTAGCAATAGCCCTGTCCGTAGCTCTTGCGTGACTTGCGATTGCAGTGCTGGCAGAAAACCAGCCCGGACCATTCAATCTCAATGTGTCCATTGAGGTAGGCATTCAGCGGTTGAAAACGTCGCTGTTTTGGATCCCGGGTATCCGCCAGTTCCAACTGGTACTGAACATTTGTTGAGCCTTCAGCGACCCCGGTGCGCATTTTTCGGAGAGCGCCAGTCAGGGTAACTGGCGGGATTGAATCCACCACGTTACTGGATAGTCAGAGTTTGAGTGTCGTCTTCGCCTTTGGACGAATTGCAGCTGCCACCGATAAAACCAACACGCTGGTCTTCGGGAATCTCGTGAGCCACTTCGTAGCGCAGAATCGCTTCCAGACACAGTTCACGCTGGCCATCCTGAAGCGGAACGCCATTCGGCCAACGACCGGTCTCAACAGCCGTTTTCAGGTTTTCGTACACTTCAGGCGTAAGGGATTGGATCAGTTGTTCCAGAGTCATGATGTACCTCGTTGACGGGATGGCCAGATCATGGCCAGAAGAATGCCGGATACCAGACCACCGAGATGCGCACCATGAGCGGTGTTGGTCAAACCGGGAATCAACTGGTCACCCAGAATGGTCAACAGCATCCATCCTGCCATCAGAGGAAGCATGGCCGGAGGTACGTCGTAAACCGCCATACCTCGCAACTGCCGCCATCCCAACCATCCCATGGCACCAAACACGATTCCCGATGCGCCACCAAAACCGGGGCCGGAAAACCACCATTGTACCCCGTTACCAACCAATCCAGCGACCAGCATCACAACCAGCAAGGACAACAGTCCGTCCCGATGTTCAATGGGTCTGGCCAGAATCCACCACCAGAACAGGTTGAACAGCAGATGCACCAGCGAGAAATGCAGCAAGGCGGGACGAAGGAATTCCCAAATTCCGGCGCTGAACCAGGCTTCCAGGTTCGAGCGCTGTTCTGGCCAATATTCCATCGCTGGCAATGTCCACTCGAACAACCATTCTGGCTGAATATTCAGTACGGCATAAAGAAGCAGCCAGGCCAGTATCATCACAAACGCCACGGGCGCCTGACCGATCACCATCATGGCTTTGGTCACAGTACCGGCAGCAACCGGGCCGTTATCGGGATCACGAAGAGTACCGGCTTGCCATTCTTCAACCCATTGCCGAACCTGATCCAGATTGGCGGGGTCGGCCAGCAACAAACATTGCTTGCCGTCCTTGAAAACCACTCGATGAACAATACGATGTGCCCATAGCTGACGAGTCAGCGGCGACAAGTCCACACCGGGTTCTGCCATCAGAACAACCAGTGGCCCCATCAGCGCTCCTGTTTCTCAACGCGAACCCAGGTGAATTTGTTACGTTGCAGGTGTGCCTCGGTATCCATTCGATAGGCCACCAGACGACCATACTTCACAGCACTGTAATCAAGACAAGCGATGTTCGGAGTCACTGGCGCGGGAATACCCGCCATCCAGTAGTGTCCAAAAAACAATGGCCTTTCATCCGCTTGGTAGTGCAACAGCTGCTTTTTCTCGTGATCCGACAAGGGGTGGAATTGCAGATCGACCGGCAGCGGATCCGGCTGGAAAATCACATCGTCATAACGCTGTGGATCATCCGCCCAGAACTTGGTGCGGAAGAATTGACGCACAAATCCGTCTTTCGCCGTCATCGAACGGCCATCAGGCAGCTTCAGTTGAGTGCCACGCAAGGTGCGATCAAGAAATTTGAACAGGAAAGTATCGGTGTTCACAGACTCGACCAGCATCTCTTTCTGGAGCTGGTTACCGCCGTAACGCGCGATAAACTCGTCGATCATGGCCTGATCCCAGCAGGCATGAACAACGCGGAAGTGATCGTATTCAAGAAACAGCGGTAACTCGGTGAACCACTGCAGAAAATCATTGAATTCGTGAGGATGATTGGCGAATTGATCCAGCGTTTGCTCAATAATGCGTGCATTGCGCTTGGTGTGCGGGCGCAGATACGGTTGACGCATCCCGGCGGGAGCCTCAGTACAGTACATCACCACGTTGTACTCGTGGTTGCCCATCAGAACTTCGGCATTGCCCGCCTCAACCATCTCTCGAACAATGTTGCAGGCCAGACGAATATTTGGGCCACGATCCACCAGGTCGCCGACAAAAATGGCCTTGCGGTGACGATGCTGGTACACGCCATTGACTTTGCTGTAGCCCATTTGCTTCAGCAATTGAATCAAGGTTTCTCCGCACCCGTGTACGTCCCCGATCAGGTCATATCCCTGATGCATACTTACTCTCCGAGATTACTGCTCCATCCCAGTTTGGTGCGGCAAATCTCGTAGAAGTTATGCCCTTTGGGATGAATCAACTTGAGTTTGTGCGCTTTCTTGCGAATGGTGATGGTGTCACCGGGCGCACAAGGAATATGGGTCTGGCCATCGCAGCTCACGGTCGGATAGATATCCTGACTGGCATCGATATGAATCTTGATTTCACTCTTGCCATCCACAACGATCGGACGACTGGACAAGGTGTGGGGGAACATCGGCACCAGGACCAGTGCATCCAGTTTTGGATGCATGATCGGGCCGCCACCCGACAGGGAATACGCGGTTGACCCGGTCGGCGTCGATACAATCAGGCCATCCGAACGCTGGTTGTAGACGTACTGGCCTTCGATAAACAGATCAAATGCAATCATGCGTGCAGACTTGCCGGGGTGGAGGACAACGTCGTTCAGTGCGGCGGCGGATCCAATCGGATTCCCGTCACGCTTGACTTCCGCATCGAGCAGGAAGCGCAACTCGCTGACGTATTCGCCATGCAACACCGCCATGACTTCATCGCACATGTTTTCGTCCGGGCTGATGTCGGTCAGGAACCCCAGACGTCCACGGTTAATGCCCAGTACAGGGATGTGGTATTTGGCCAACGCACGGGCGGCACCCAGCAAACTGCCATCACCACCAACAACGATCACCAGATCGCAGATTTCCCCCAGCAGATTGACGTTACTGACCTGCATATTGTGACCCGGAATCACTTCAGCAATGCGGTCATCCAGAATGACATTGTGACCTTCTTCGGTCAGAAATTTGGAAAGACGCTTGACGGTCTCAATCACCTTGTTGCTGTTCAGGCGTCCAATAATGCCGATGTTACGAAACTCTTCCATCACCCTGTATCCGAGTTGAGCCATCCGATCAATTCTCCCGGCGGTCGCTAAAATGTGCTTGCAACGGACGCCACGCCAGCCTGACTTCAGACTGCGGGCTCTGGATATCCGATCATTCGCCCGATGACCGGTAACTGATACGCTCCATTGCACCCTGGAACGATAAGGCCTGTGTAACAGACTGATCGAAAAGCCGTTTTTACGCCATTAGCCAAAGGCGTGAACCATCTGCTTCCGAAGACTCTGCACAACAGAACTTTCGATGTATTGTTGTTGTTTTGCGGCTGCACCGGCCATTATTCAGGTACCGTGCTCCAGCAGCCAGCGTCGCCGACTTATATCACACCAACCTGTAAAAGGCTTGTTGACCTGACTCATGTCCCGACTCAATCCTCCCACTTCAGCTGACGATCCGTTCTTTTCAATCACTTCGGTCAAACACCGTCATCTGGCCTGGAGTCTGCTTGGCCCCTCCCTGATCGACACCGACTGGGCTCCTGCGGAACAGCCGTGGCTACCGGAGTTATCAAATCTGATCAACACACCTATACCGACCGAAGCGCGCAGTGCCCGGCTCGGGCTAGTATTTGAACACCTTTGGCACCACTGGCTGGAAACCACCCGCTGGCGCTGGCAAGCCAACATTCAGGTACAAGAATCGGGCAAGACACTGGGAGAAATGGATTTGATCCTAGCGCCAGGGAACACGGCTCCGCTGCATCTGGAACTGGCGCTGAAATTCTATGCCGGTTTCGGTGCGGACTGGATTGGCCCCAACCGTCGGGATTACCTCAGGGACAAGCTGCATCACACGCAAACCAGACAACTGTCCTTGTCTGGATCCGCCGCTGCTCGCAAACACCTGATAGAACATGGCTGGAATCCAGACGTGGGACAGTCGCAAGCCATTATGCGAGGTTGTCTGTTTTACCCGGCCAACCCCGACATCAGGGTAGAACTGCCGGATGGCATTTCCGATCAACATTGGCGGGGCAACTGGTGTCATCATTCGGAACTGAAAGAGCGCCTTCCTGCTGGCAACTGGTACCTGATCGCCAAGGACGAATGGATCAGTCCGGTTCTCAGCCAAATCGCCGTTCCCAACGATGAACTTTACCCACTGCTGGCACTTCATTTCCGGTATCTGTCGACACCGGTTTGCCTCGCCCAAATGGCATCAGGCCGATACGGCTGGGGGGAAATCGAACGCTGGTTCGTGATGCCCGACCATTGGCCATCCAAGCCCGTATCCACGACGTCCCTGTAATCCACCACCGTGAATCAACAAACACCTGGATCCCGCTGAAATCGGCCCATGTTCCAGAAACTGTCGCACCAGACGAACTCCATACACCGGATCCAGTGGAAGACCGAGCTGGTCGAATTCCTGAATCAAGGCTTTACCCTGATCATCCAGAGCTGCAAACCGTCCCATATGTTCTGTTTCCAGCAGCGTCCAAGGCATATGAAGCATGTGTTGCTGCCAGCGCCTCTGGCGCTCTCCATGATCAGCAACCACATTGATGCCAACCAACCGGGTTGAGTCGGGCAAACAACTTCCCAGCGCCAATGCTGTGGTACCACTTCCGACGGCCAGCCAAACCTCATCGTAGCCTTCACAAAGCGGTGCAAGCAGTTCAATACCCAATCTGGAATTGAAGCCAGAGCCACCCTCGCCTACCCACCAAGCCTGATATTTCCTGGCTTGGGCAGTTTGCCACTCGTCGTCATAACGCAAGCCGTATTCCTTGCGATCCAGGAACTCCAACTGCATGCCCCAGTGGCGGCAATCCCGCAGCGTTGGTGTCATAGGCTGGGCCTCGTAAGCCCTGACCAAACCAACCGTTTGCAGCCCAAGCCATTTCCCGACAGCCGCGACAGCATGCAAGTGATTGGAATGCGCCCCACCGGGGGTGACTAACGCTCCGGGCTCATCTCCTGCCCGAACCTCTTTCTGATCGGCCAGCGACTGCAGATAACCGTACAACTTATACAGTTTGTTGCCGGATAACACCGGATGAATGGCATCCAGACGCAGGACATCAGCGTACAAAGGATTGTTACCGACCATTGTCGATAGTGGCAGAGGTTCAATGGAAGCCCGGCTGAACAAACCGGAAATCTGATCAAGAATGTAAGTCATCGCACACCGGATAAAGCCTGAAAATCTGATACCAGCTTCCCTCTTCAGGAAAAGTGACACGACACTCAATAGCAAATAAAAAAGTCAACGCCAGAATCGGCCAAATTGTTTTCATGCTTGACCTGACCCCATGCTCTACCTATAAAGTGTCGCCAAGAAGAGAGAGCTGACCACATCACAGACAACAGGTTAAGCACAATTTTATGGGCAGATCACTGGTTATTGTGGAATCGCCGGCCAAGGCGAAGACCATCAACAAATACCTTGGTAAGGACTTTATCGTTAAGTCCAGCGTGGGGCATATTCGTGATTTGCCGACCTCCGGTTCCGGTAGCACCAGCACCCCGCAAGAGCGCGCCAAGCAGGCAGCACTGACACGTAAAATGTCGCCTGAAGAAAAAGCCGCTTACAAGAAACGCAAGGCGAAAACCCAGTTAATCAATCGCATGGGCGTTGACCCGGACAATGACTGGCAGGCGAACTACCAGATCCTGCCCGGTAAAGAGAAAGTCGTCGACGAACTGCAAAAACTGGCTGCCAACGCAGACCAGATCTATCTCGCGACGGATTTGGATCGTGAGGGAGAAGCCATCGCATGGCACTTGCGTGAAATTATTGGTGGCGATGACAGCCAATACCGCCGCGTGGTGTTCAACGAGATCACCAAGAAAGCGATTCAGAAAGCATTCGATCAGCCATCCGACCTGAATATGAATCGGGTCAATGCGCAGCAAACCCGTCGTTTCCTCGACCGGGTGGTCGGCTTTATGCTGTCACCGTTGCTGTGGGCCAAAATTGCCCGTGGCTTATCCGCTGGTCGGGTTCAGTCCGTTGCAGTGAAACTGATTGTGGAACGTGAACGCGAGATTCGGGCTTTTGTACCGGAGGAATATTGGGAAGCGTTTGCCAATCTGGGAACGGATGTCGGTGAAGTCTTGCGTGCGCAAGTCGTCAAATATCAGGGACAGGATTTCCGTCCGACCAACGAAGCCGACACCACGGCACTGATGGATGACCTGAAGCAGCAAACGTTTACCGTCAGCAAGCGCGAGGATCGCCCAACCTCATCGCGTCCGGCAGCACCCTTTATTACCTCGACGCTACAGCAAGCCGCCAGTACCCGTCTGGGCTTTGGTGTTAAAAAGACCATGACACTGGCCCAGCGTCTGTATGAAGCAGGCTACATTACCTATATGCGTACTGACTCAACCAACCTGAGTCAGGACGCGGTTGAAGCTGCCCGCGATTACATCGACAGCCGCTACGGTTCAGAGTACTTGCCAAAAGAACCACGACAGTACTCCAGCAAAGAAGGTGCTCAGGAAGCGCACGAAGCCATCCGTCCTTCTGATGTCAACCTCAAGGCCGCGGCACTGACCAGCATGGAACCGGATGCTCTGCGACTCTATGATTTGATCTGGCGTCGATTCGTAGCCTGTCAGACAGCCGATGCCAAATTCACCAGTACGACGATTACCACGACCGCCGGTGACTTCGAGCTGAAGACCCGCGGTCGCGTGATCCGCTTCGATGGTCACCTCCAGGTGCTGCCAACGTCGAGTAAAAATGACGATGACAATCTGCTGCCAGACGTCGCCCAGGGTGACACTCTGAAGCTGTCCGAGTTACTTCCCAAACAGCATTTTACCAAGCCATCTCCACGCTTCTCCGAAGCGGCACTGGTCAAGGAACTGGAAAAGCGAGGCATCGGTCGCCCGTCTACCTATGCATCGATTATTTCTACGATTCAGGATCGCGGCTACGTCAGCCTGAAAGGCAAACGTTTCTACGCTGAAAAAGTCGGCGACATCGTTACCGCACGACTGGACGAGAATTTCACCGACCTGATGGACTACGGCTTCACAGCCAGTATGGAAGAAAAACTCGACACCATCGCTGATGGCGGCGTGAACTGGCATCAGGTTCTCGACAGCTTTTATAACGATTTCCAGAGCAAATTGGACAAAGCCGAGCAGGACGACGGCATGCGCCCCAATGCGCCAGTCGATACTGACATCGAGTGCCCAAGCTGTGGACGCCACATGCAGGTGCGCAACGGCTCCACGGGTGTCTTCCTGGGCTGCTCTGGCTACTCCCTGCCACCCAAAGAGCGCTGTACACAGACTCTCAATCTGACACCAGGGGAAGAAGCGATTTCCTCGGATGACGATGAAGAGGCAGAAAGCCGTCGTCTGATGGAGAAACGACGCTGCTCCATTTGTGGCACCGCGATGGAAAGTTACCTGCTGGACGAAAACCGCAAGGTTCATATCTGTGGCAACAACCCGGACTGCAGTGGCTTCGAAGTCGAGCAAGGTCAGTTCAAAATCAAAGGATACGATGGCCCGACTCTTGAGTGTGACAAGTGCGGCAGCGAGATGCAGCTCAAGTCAGGCCGCTTTGGCAAGTACTTCGGCTGTACCAACAGCGAGTGCAAAAACACGCGTAAATTGCTGCGCAGTGGCGAAGCCGCGCCTCCGAAAATGGATCCAATTCCAATGCCGGAGCTGACGTGTAAAAAAGTGGAAGACACCTATGTGCTGCGTGACGGTGCCTCCGGTCTGTTCCTGGCAGCCAGCCAGTTCCCTAAAAATCGGGAAACCCGACCGCCACTGGTCGCCGAACTGATTCCTCATCAGGCTGAATTACCCGAGAAATACCATTATCTGCTGGATGCTCCGCGAGCGGATGAACAGGGTAACCCTTCGGTTATTCGTTATAGCCGCAAGAACAAGGAACAGTACGTAATGTCCGAAGTTGAAGGCAAAGCAACTGGCTGGAGCGCCTGGTTCAAAGACGGCGCCTGGGTAATTGAACAGAAGAAAAAGTCCACTCGAAAGGCCAAAAAAGCGGAAAGCTGAGGTCTTTCCCTTCTGAATCTCATACCGAAGTACCAGAAAATCGGTTGCAAAAAACAGCCGATTTTCTGATCTCAAGACCCATACCTCAGTGTTAATTTGAAATCTCCAATAACAAGGAGACTTCAAATGAAACGGATCAACAAACAACTTCTCTCACTACTGGCCACCGCCCTGCTCTTGCTAGGCAGTGTGGCTGCACCTTCGACAGCATTCGCTGAAACCCCAGCCAAACCGGCCGCCGCTGAAACCACGACGGTGAATATCAACACCGCCAGTGCGGACGAACTGGCAACACTCAGAGGCATAGGCCCCGTCAAAGCCGCTGCGATTATCCAGTTCCGGGAACAACACGGCCCTTTTTCATCCATCGATGAAATGATGGCTATCAAGGGAATTGGTGAAAAAACGGTGGAGAAAAACCGGCTGTTGGTCTCGGTTGAATAACCACTCTCAGGCAAACAGGTCAGCCCCTCCTCTCCAGCTGACCTGTCTGTCAACTTTCACGGATTCGACTGTGCCCCAGAATCCAGTAGCTCAAGCCTCTGTAAACGAAGTAGCACACAACCCCTGCGAATACCGTGTCACTGAGGAAGTGTCCCCCCTGGCTTATACGAACCAGACTCAGTACGGCTCCCAAACCAATACCCGCCCATAGCCATTCCCGACGCCGAAATACCCATGCAAACACCATCAGGTAGAACCCCATGGCCGCATGACCACTGACAAACGACTTGCACTTCCTTTCGCATTGATCCGATACGACCCAAGCCGGAGTGAAACCGCTGTTCCCACCAAATTCCTGCACCTGCCTTGGTCTCGGGCGTTCGAATCCTTCCTTGAAGACGTTGTGCACGAGAACCCCTGGTCCAATAAGCAGGGTTGCCAGCAAAAAAGCCCAGATCTTTCGTTGCGGTCTCATAACACTGAGTTTGCGATAACTCATGATGGTCATCACCAACAGCAGCGGCACCAGCCAATAAGGCAAATACCGAAAAATGGCATAGATGGATTCATTGACCGGGTGATGCCTCCAGATCCACTCCCCAGCTTCCGAATCATAGAACCAACGACTAATGGCCAAATCAATCTCTGGCCATCCAACGAACAGGACGACCAGAAACACACTCAGTATCCAGTCAGCATGGCGAATAAAAAAAAGGGGCATAGGGAACAAGGACATGACAACGTCTCAGGAACAAAAATTCGACGGATAAGCGTAAACAAACAATGTGAAAAGCTCGTTCAACGGGGTGCTGTTTCTCGGGTTGGCAAACGCCAGATATAAATGCTCACTCCGACACCGATCAACGGCAGAATGACTTTTGGATAAGGAGAATCCACCAGAACAAATGCGGTCAGAAGCAAACTGCTCCACATCAACACCAGTGTGTAGATCTTGGCTTTGAATGGCAGACCTGAGCCATCCAGATATCCCTGGATGTAAGGCCCCAATCGAGGGTGTTCAACCAGCCACGCATGAAATCGATCCGAACTCCGGGCAAAGCAAGCTGCAGAGAGCAGCAAGAAAGGCGTCGTTGGCAACAGCGGCAGAAAAATCCCTGCGACCCCAAGACCAACACACAGCCATCCACCTCCCAGCAAACTGGCACGAATCAAAGGATTACTGGAAACAGAAACATTAGAGCGTGACATAACCACCCAAACACAAACTGGAACGGCTTCACTCTATCATCTTCTTCACGATACGTTGAAGTCTGATTCAGAAGGCAGATAAAAGACATAAAAAAACCGCCAGTCAGGCGGTTTCGGAGAAGCTCGACGATTCACTCCGGAGGCGTGATCGGAGCTACGTACGGACACTCTGGCAGCTTGGTACAAATCCAGAAATAACGCCCTGCAAATTCGCCAGTTGTTGCCATGCTCATCTTTAACGGTGAAGAACAACGAGGGCACTTGGTCGATGTACCTTCCGCAAAAGCAGCAGGATCTGGCGTAGGGCTTGATGGTTTCGGCGCGGCAGCCTGTTCGAATGACGAGGGCTGTGGTGGTGGCGTATGATGATGAGAATGGCCATGACCATCAGCTGGTGGCTGCTGGAAAGCCTCCTGGAATGGGTTGTGCGCACGTCCATTGCCAGACTGGCCGGTTGCAGGCTGAGAATGAGCCGTTGCACCCGGTTGATGCGAATACTGAGGTTGGTATTCAGACGGTCCTGGCTGTGGGCGCTGGTGCTGATGCGTCGCGTTACCAAACTGATGAATGCTGTTGTTTTCCACTCCTTCGAATGCCGAGTGCGCGTACTGTCGAACTGGCACCTCTTCAGGCTCTTCAACTTCAGTGATCAAATCAGCAATTTTGCGCTTGTTGTGTCCCAAATGACTTTCCGTCACAAAACCTTCGGTTTCCTTGGGCATCAGGTAGCTGACACGATCCCGGATTTCCTTGATGGTGTAACCCCGTTTCATGTCCACAAGTAGCACTGGAACGTTAGCCGACTCAGCCGCTTTGCGCAGAATCTCACGCTGAATCTTGCGGAGCCCTTCTCGATCGCTCAAACCATCCAGTTCAATCACACACAGCACAGAAAAGTCTTTTGAATCGCACAATACAAAGTCGAATCGCTGTGTTGCCAGCTGCTCTGCAGCAAACTGGGCTTCTTCAAAACTGAGATCTGATTTCGGATTGATGACATCCGAAGCACGAACCTTGGTGAAAATCTCGGTCTTGTCTGAGACCGACGTTTTCAGGTCGCCGTAAAAAAGGCGTTCGATTGGAGAGAGCAGAGGACCGCCACTCATGTAGGGGAAATTCTCATCCTGTTGCGCAACACTGGAATTTCCAGCTTCGACAGCAGGGCGACGAATTTCATCATCTGCAATGCCGTCACGACGTTGCTCAAATTTATTGTGACGATCAGAATCCACGTGTCGTTCCTCATGTACCCTGTGAGTTTGCTCGTGATGAGTTGCTGTAGATGTCATCGCTGCATGTGCGTGATGAGAAGCTTGTGTGGTTGCTTGTACAGTTTCCGCTGCTACGTGTACCGGCTCAGCCGTCGCCATCGTTTCAACCACTGGCTCTGGTTGTACTTCTTCCACTTTTTCAGCTTCTGATTTCGCTTCAGCTTCTGGCGCATTTTCCTCCACCGGAGGTACCGCATCGGCAGGTTGAACCAGAGGTGCTTGAGGTTCAACTGAAGGCTCAGCTTCTGCATGACCACTTCCAGCTTCTTCTTCCTCTTTCTTGGATGCCATGGCTTGCCCTACGACCAGGACGACTGCAACAACCAAAAAAATAAGAACCAGTGCAATCAGCAAGACCAGTATTTCAAGCACATCCATACCGCACCCCCAACAACAGACGATTTGGGCTATAGCCTTTTTCCATTCCTGTATGAGGCCGTGAAATACCACGTACCGAATCACTTGCCTGCGCCGAAACAGCGCGCCTTGCAGCGATGTTGAATGCAGACCGCACCGGATGGAAACGGGCCTTCATCGGCGGGATATCAATAACTATGGTTCCTGAACTTGACATAAAACGGAAAATTTTATCGATAAGGTGATCTGCATCACAAATTAAAATTCATTGTAGACGAATATAGCGCCAGTTTCTCGTCGGGTGCTCAATTTATAATCGAATATTGACAAACCAACACGTCAAAAACCCGCTTCGGTTATACAATGTCGAATCAATTTAGCCCTGACCCCGTTAGGTATAGCAGCTTTTTCCGGTGATGCAGGTTTTTCCTCACCGACAAGGCGATTATTAACCATCAGTTAATATTGCGACCAAAGCAGCAATATTCACGATGACTGCTTTTCTCCCTATTATCTTCCGCAGACATACTCAGGCGACAGACTCAGGTTTCACTTTAATCATCTTGTGCGCTTTCAGTGGTGCCAGATAGCGACACTCCGGATAAGTGCTGCACACCCAAATAAATTGGCCGGCCAGTTTACCGGATTTTGGCTGTCTGCGTGACAGAGGTGATCCACATTTTGGACAATCTGGCGCCTTCACTTTGGGTTTTTCTGTCGCTGGACCCTTTGATTTCACCGGGGCTTTCGCAGCAGCAGGTACTGACGGCTTAACCGGTTTACGAACGTCTGCTCCCGGTACCGGAACACTGGTATTAACAGTCGGCTCGACTTTGATATCAGCTGCGGAAACCTTTGTTTCAGGAACAGGCTTGTTGGCAACAGCAGGGATTACTTTCTTCGGCGAAGGAGTCTGTTGAGGCTTTTCTACTTTAATTGATTCTGCTTCCGTGCTTTCAGCAGTTTCGACAACCTCAGCGGTCACTTTGGTAACTGGCTTAGTAACCGCCTCAGAAACCGATGCTTCGCCGTCTGGAGCTGATGATTGTTCAGTTTGCTCATATTTAACAACAGGATCGTTCAAATCCATCGAAATGGCCAGAGGGACTCCATCCTCTGTATCTGAACTCTGGCTGCCTCCCAAACTCCACATATCGTCTTCAGATCTGGAGGAACTTTCTTGCACTGGTTGTGGAGCAGCGTTTTCAGTCTGAGTATCTACATGTTCTGATGACTCAACATCGCTTGAAGCAGGTTCCTTGCTGACTGACGGCTTTTCGGACTCAGATGACGTCTCATCTGCTGGTGTATGAGCAACCGGAACCGGCACCTCGCTCTTCGCAACCTGGGCAACGATCGCATCGCCATCATCCGCCCACAGAAATGCCAGCTTCTCACGGATTTCATTAATATCGAAGCCGCCTCTGGCATCAATCAAAACCCTTGGAATACCGGCTGAATCGCACACAGACTGTACGTATTCATTACGCTTGACACGCTCTTCGTTCAGCTGGGTGGAACTTTCGAACTCAAGCACGCACATGGCTTCCAGCGTTTCCGCGTCAATCAGGACAAAATCCAGATGTTTTTGCGCCAGAGGATCAAACAGCTTTCTCCAACGAGCATCCGCCAGGCCTGTTCGGGGCTTGATCACATTCACCATGCGTACTTTGGCTAGTACCATGGCCGACTTTCCGACCGCAGCAGACGCCACCTGATAAAAAGAAAGCTCCGCTGGTGACAGTAAAGGTCCGGCTGATTCGTAATCCAGATCTTCACCATTTGTGTTGGAACGCCAGAACATGTTCGTTTCTCCCGTCGCTGAATACCGCCACAGGCCTGTTCAGCCCGGCAGAGGAATATCAAAGAGCAGGCTTGAGCCTACTGGTCAAATCGGGGGAATAAACACCAATGCAGTGACGAATGTGTTAAATGAGATCTGGTTTATGCCCCAAGTGTTAATTACTTCTCCCTTTTCGGCCTTTCTGCTGCTTAGTGCGTCGAATATTGGCCGTACGCTCAACAGCCTCCGCACGGCGTTTGCTGCGATGACGAACCTCTTTTTGTTTTTCGGAGTATGGGTTATCACCCTGGCGGAACTCGATTCGAACCGGCGTTCCCTTGATATCCAGTACTCGTCTGAACGTGTTGGCAAGATAACGCTTGTAGTCATCTCCCAGCTCGCTGACCAGATTACCGTGAATCACCAGCAAAGGCGGATTGGATCCTCCCTGGTGGGCATAGCGCAATTTTGGACGGCGGCTTCGAATCATAGGTGGTTGATGACTGGCAACCGCATCTTCCAGAATACGAGTCAGCATGTTGGTCTGCCATTTCGCCATTGCCGACTCATAGGCACTTTCCACCGACTCGTACAAATGACCAACACCGGTACCATGCAGTGCGGAAATAAAGTGCTGATCAGCAAAGGTCAGGAAATCAAACCGACGATCCAGCTCGTCCTTGACGCGCTGTTTTTCGTCCGCATCCATGCCATCCCACTTGTTGATGGCGATCACCAGGGCACGACCGGCGTTGAGCACAAAACTCAGCATGTGCAAATCCTGTTCAACGATACCGGTACGTGCATCCAGTACCAGAATGCAGACGTGGCAATCCTGAATCGCTTGCAGGGTTTTGATGATCGAGAACTTTTCCGCTGCTTCACTGATGTTCTTGCGACGTCGGACACCGGCTGTATCAATCAGGGTGTATTCGCGCCCATGACGCTCGTAGGGAATGTAAACACTGTCCCGCGTCGTACCAGCTTCGTCGTAAACAACAACCCGATCTTCGCCCAGAAAACGATTCACCAGCGTGGATTTGCCGACATTGGGACGCCCCACCACGGCAATCTTGATGCCTTTGACATCCAGCTCTTCGTGAACAACCTCTTCCGACTCGGCTTCTTCGTCATCGTCTGTCCAGACGAAATTCCAGTCATCATCTTCTGAGTCAGATTCCGGTTCCGGCTCCACACCGTGCAGATCATCCAGCACGTATTCGATCAGGGCGGTAACACCACGATTGTGCGCTGCGGCAATGGGAAGCGGGTCTCCCATCCCCATTTCGAAAAATTCTCCCAGCACAACGTCCGGGTTCTTGCCGTCAATCTTGTTGGCAACCAGATAAGCCTGCTTGCCGTTACGTCGCAGGTGCTCGGCAATCATGCGGTCGCCCGGTGTGACACCGGCACCCACATCGACCATAAAGAAGACAATATCGGCTTCCTGAATGGCCTGAAAACTCTGGCTGGCCATGGCCTCATCAATACCTTCTTCCTGACCCGAAATACCACCGGTATCAATCACGATGAAGGGATGATCACCAACCTTGCCTTCCCCGTACTTGCGATCACGAGTCAGCCCGGCGATTTCAGCCACCAACGCATCACGAGATTTCGTGAGACGGTTAAACAGAGTGGACTTTCCCACGTTGGGGCGCCCGACCAGTGCGATCACGGGTACCATAGTCAATCCTCAAATAAGCAGAAAGAGCGGCAACCCGAGAGGGTTCCGCTCCTGAAGAAAGGTAATAAAGTCAGCAACCCAGCCTATGCCAGATCAATCGGCAGTGACACTCAACAGCAGGATAGTGCCATCATTGGTGTAAGCCAGAAGACCTTGATCGGTTGCAACCAGAGGGTTGCGAGCACCGAACACCTTGCCACGCATACGACGCCAGTTAGTCGCTTCACTCTGGTTCGGCACGCTGACGTGCAATGCATGCGGGCGCAACAGACGCTGACCAGCCAGACTGCCGTCCACCTGATTCAACAAGTAAAGATAGCCCTCGGTGTCCGTCACAGCCAGAAAGTTGTTGTATCGGGTCAAGGCACCGAGATTCTTGCCTTCCAGCGCATCCTGTAACCAAACTTTGGAGCCAGAGTTCATGTCGTATGCACGCACACGACTGTCATCCAGCGTCAGATACAGATTGCCCAGCCCCATTACCGGGCTGTAATAACTGGAGCCATCTTCTTCCCAGCGGGTTTCTCCGCGAGGGGTCATGGCTGCGATCTTGCCGTGGTAACTGGCGGCATACAGCAGCTGTTCATCGACAAGAACGGTGCCGTCTACGTCAACCAGACGTTCCAGTTCCGAACGACCTTCCGGCGTAGCGAGGCGTTTTTCCCAGCGCGGAATACCCAGGCGACGATCCAGAGCCGTTACCTTGCCATTGGCAAAACCGGTAATCACCAATTCATCAATGACGGTCGGAGAGCCACTGCCACGAATACTCAGTACTGGCATGGCCGCTTCGTAGGACCATTTTTGTTCGCCAGTTTCTGCCAGATAGGCAGTTACCCGGCCATCCACCGTATGAACATAGACCTGCTGCCCATCGCTCCCGGCAGGAGCAACGGATTCGCTGGTTAGTGGCGACGACCATACGCGTTCACCATCCAGGCGGTTCAGACTGTGCAACATACCATCACGGGTCGCGATGTACAGACGGTCACCATCCAGCGTGACACCGGCACTGACCTTTTCAGACAAGCTACGCTGCCAGACAACCGAGCCATCAGCAAGAGACAGAGCAGAGATACCGCCCGTTGGATCGACAGCAAAAACCGTATCACCATCGACCACCATGGTCAGGCGCGTGAACTGTTTGCCAGAACCGTCACCAATGCGAGTACGCCACTCGACTGAAATATCGGCTTTCTGTACGGAAGCCAGTGATTGGGCTTCCTCTTCTGCACCCGGCAGAACAGAGCAGGCCGACATCAGCAGTGAAACAGACGCCGCAGCCAGAGCCTTGCGAATCATCCGGCATCCTCAGCAGCAATCAGGAAGTCAGCCTTGCGCTGCAGACCACGGGTATCAATACCCAGTCCGGTGGCGGCTTCAATGGCTTCCAGGTAAGCGGTTCGTGCTGCCCCCTTGTCACCCTTGCGTAACAGGGCGTCGCCACGTGCTTCCAGATATTGCGGGGCGTAGGCAGGGTCATCAATGGTATTCACCAGCGCCAGTGCTTCATCCGCCTTGTTCTGGTCAATCAACAAGTTAGCCAAACGGACTCGGGCCAGATACAACACAGGAGCTTCAGCTTCTGCGGTCAAGGCTTTCAGTTCAGCCACGGCGCTGTCGATATCTTTGTTTTCAGCTGCAAAGCGAGCCAGGAACAAACGACCAAACTGCCCGTAGGTTGAACCGGAGAACTCATTCTTCAGAGTCTCGGCCATCACGACGGCTTCAGCCTGAAGTGCTTCGTCAGACGGGTTCATGCTGTATTCAGAGAACTTTTCTGTCAGGGCATTGAACAGGGCCGAAGCCGCTTCGCCTTCCTGACGCTGCATATCATGATATTGATTCCAGCCCAGCCAGCCACCAGCAACCAGAACAACGCTCACCAGCAAGCTGGTACCGTTTTCTGACCACCATTTCTTCAGCATCTCTGCCTGTTCTTCATCCGTACGCAGTTCGCTCATGCTTAATACTCCGAAAATTCAGTCATCTCAGACCAGCGCATCCATCAGCCATGGGCCGACGTCCGACTGGTTCACGGTTGCCTGTTCGGCCTCACCGCGCAAATCCTTGACACCGACAGTGCCATTTTCCAGTTCGCTTTCACCCAGAATCAGGGCAAAACGCGCACCGCTCTTGTCCGCTTTTTTCATCTGGCTTTTAAAGCTGCCAGCCCCGCAGTGGGTTTGAATGCGCAAACCGGCGTGTTCTTCACGCAGCTGGCGGCTCAACAACAACGCCGCCTGATCAGCACCCGCTCCCAAAGCACAGACGTATACATCAACGGTCTCGGATACAGCTTCTGGAATGACTTCCAGGGTTTCCAGCATCAGGATCAGGCGCTCAACACCCATGGCAAAACCAACCGCTGGGGTTGCCTTGCCACCCAGTTGTTCAACCAGACCATCGTAACGGCCACCGGCGCACACAGTCCCCTGAGCACCCAGCTTGTCAGTCACCCATTCGAAAACGGTCTTGTTGTAATAATCCAGACCACGCACCAGACGCTGGTTGATCTCGTACTTCACGCCTGCGGCATCCAGAATGGCACGCAAGGTATTGAAGTGCTCGCGGCTGTCTTCATCCAGGTGGTCGTGCAGCTGAGGCGCATCAGCCAACAATGCCTGGGTATTTGGATCTTTACTGTCCAGTACGCGCAAGGGATTGCTTTCCAGACGGCGCTGGCTGTCTTCATCCAGCTGATCGCGGAACTGGTTCAAATACTCAACCAGCGCCGCACGATATTCAGCACGAGCTTCATTACTGCCCAGTGTGTTCAACTGCAGAGTCACGGCATCCTGCAAGCCCAACTGACGCCACAGGTCAGCGGTCATCAGGATCAACTCGGCATCGATATCCGGTGTTGCAATGCCGAAGGTCTCAACGCCAATCTGATAGAACTGGCGATAACGGCCTTTTTGTGGACGTTCGTGGCGAAACATCGGGCCGGTGTACCACAGACGCTGGGTCTGGTTGTACAGCAAGCCATGTTCTTCACAGGCACGCACACAGCTGGCAGTTCCCTCTGGACGCAAGGTCAGGCTGTCGCCGTTGCGATCTTCAAAGGTGTACATTTCTTTTTCGACGATGTCCGTCACTTCGCCAATAGAACGCTTGAACAGATTGGTCTGCTCAACCACCGGCATACGAATTTCGGCGTAACCGTGAGCCGCCAGCAGATCCTTGACGGTTCCTTCCAGGTATTGCCACACCGGGCTTTGAGTGGGCAGGATGTCGTTCATCCCGCGAATGGCTTGAATCTTATTGGCCATATTAAATTCTTAGCATCCTGTCCGGCATCACAGGCCGGGTTATTAGAAAACCGGCTGAATCAGTCGGTTGCAATCAATTGTTGTCGTTCAACATCCAGCTGGTCGGCACGTTCACGAATCAGGCGTTCCAGATCATCCACCAACGAATCATTGGTCAATTTGCCCGCAGGCTTGCCATCGATGTAGACCAGATTGGGCTGCCCACCGGTCAACCCCAGATCCACTTCCTTTGCTTCACCGGGGCCATTGACCACACAGCCGATAACCGCCACATCCATATCGGTACGAATATCTTCGACGCGGGTTTCCAACTCGTTCATGGTCTTGATGACATCAAAGTTCTGACGCGAGCAACTAGGGCAGGCGATGAAGTTGATACCACGAGAACGCAACTTCAATGACTTGAGCATGTCCCAGCCGACTTTCACTTCCTCTACCGGGTCTGCTGCCAGCGATACCCGAATGGTGTCACCGATACCATCCCAGAGCAGCAAGCCCAGACCAATGGAAGACTTCACTGTGCCACCGCGCAAACCACCTGCTTCGGTGATGCCCAGGTGCAACGGTTGTTCAATCTGACTGGCAATCTGACGATAGGCTTCAACCGTCATAAAAATATCGGATGCTTTCAGGCTCAGCTTGTATTCCTGAAAATCCAGACGATCCAGAATATCGATGTGACGCATGGCGGATTCCACCAGCGCTGCCGGTGTTGGTTCACCGTATTTTTTCTGCAGGTCTTTCTCCAGCGAACCGGCGTTCACGCCGATACGAATCGGGATATTCTTGTCGCGGGCGGCGTCAACCACGGCACGCACCCGATCTTCGCGACCGATGTTGCCCGGATTAATCCGCAGACAATCCACACCCAGTTCCGCCACGCGCAGAGCGATGCGGTAATCAAAGTGGATATCCGCGACCAGAGGCACCGATACCTGCTGACGAATCTTGCCGAAGGCATCTGCCGCATCCATGGACGGCACAGACACTCGAACAATGTCGGCACCGGCATCCTGAGCACGCTGAATCTGGGCCACCGTAGCTGCAACATCGGTGGTCTCGGTGTTGGTCATGGTCTGGATGCTGATCGGTGCATCACCACCCACCGGCACATCCCCGACCCAGATTTTGCGGCTTACTCGACGCTTGATCGGATTTTCAAAGTGCATATCAGTTTTTCACTCCGGCCAGAGATTCCTGGTACAAACGGTATTCGTTGGATTGAGGGAAATCCTGTTTCAATCGACTCGCCAGGTCGACACCGCGTTTCACATCACGATGAATGGTCGCCAGCTTGATGCCCAGCCACAGGCTATGGGACGTATGGCGTGTTTTATCCCGCTCAACCAAGCGATGCAAACGGTCAAAATGTTTCAGGGAAGCATCGTACTGCTGAGCTTCAAACAGCAATGTAGAAACATTCACCAGCGCATCGACGTTATAAGGCGCTATCCGCAAGGTCTCACGATAAGCCTTGATCGCTTCTTGCGGCATTTTCATGCGGTAATAGTTCAACGCCAAATCGTTGTATGCCGCCGTTCTGGATTCGTAATACCGGTCTTCCGCTGCTGTCTGGAGCCAGGATTCGGCTTCTCCAAAACGCTTCAAACGCATGTACAAGCGACCAAGATGGTGCTTCGCCAGGGTGAAACTGCTGTCATGGGAGATGGCTTTGTGAAACGCCTCTTCCGCCAGGTCCATTTCACCTTCTGCTTGCCACAGCAAGCCCATGGCATCGTTGGCAGGAGCGTAGTCTTCGTCAATCTCCAGCGCCTTGCGCAACCGGGCGCGCGCCATATCGTTGCGGGATTTCTGCAGATAGCCCAAACCCAGCTGGGTGTAATTCTCAACCGCCTTTTCAGGGGAAGCCTTGCGCGTCAAGCGGCTGTCCGTGACTGTTACACAAGCCGTCAGCGTAATAGTCAAAAGGCCAGCTGCAATCAGTTTCAAAGTCATGATCAGCAGTCCTCGGTAAGTGGACGGCTCAGGAGTTAACCTGAACCGCCTTGATATAGCGTTCACTGCGGCGTGTGCGGTCTGCTACTTTTCCGACCAGCTGACCACAGGCAGCATCAATGTCATCACCCCTTGTCGAACGAATCGTCACAATATGACCGTCATTTATCAGCTGATCCCGGAAACGATACACGCGGTTATTGCTAGGCCGCTTGTAACCGGAATTCGGGAACGGATTAAACGGGATCAGGTTGATTTTGCAAGGTACTTGCTTCAACAGCTGAGACAATTCGCGGGCCTGCTCGATATCGTCGTTCACACCATCAATCAGGGTGTACTCAATGGTGGCCTTGCGACGGTCAGGCAACTTGCTCAGATAGCGGTTGGTGGCATCAATCAGCTCACGAATCGGGTACTTGCGATTCAGGGGTACCAGTTCATTGCGCAGCTCATCATTGGGTGCGTGCAACGACACCGCCAGAGACACATCAATCACTTCGCCCAGCTTGTCCAGCATCGGCACAACGCCGGATGTGCTCAAGGTAACGCGACGTTTGGAAAGTCCGTAAGCGTTGTCGTCCATCATCAACTGCATGGCATCCACCACGTTGTCGAAGTTCAGCAATGGCTCACCCATCCCCATCATCACCACGTTGGTGATTCGGCGCTCGCGGCGCTCGCCTGGCTCGTGAAAGCTCATGGCAGCCACGTACACCTGGCCGATGATCTCGGCCACAGTCAGATCCCGGTTAAAGCCTTGTTTGCCCGTAGAGCAGAAGCTGTAGTCCAGCGAACAGCCAATCTGAGAGCTGACACACAACGTGCCGCGATCTTTTTCAGGGATATAAACGGTTTCAACCGCGCTGCCGCCGGGCATTTTCATCACCCACTTGCGGGTGCCGTCGGCAGAGAAATCTTCATAGACCACTTCTGGCAGAGCAATTTCTGCTACGTCAGCCATTTTGGCGCGCAGACCTTTACTCATGTTGGTCATGTTATCGAAATTGGCTTCGCCAAATTGATGGATCCATTTGAGAATCTGCTGGGCACGGAATTTCTTTTCGCCCAGATCGGCAAAAAACGCTTCCATTTTCTCAGGGGACAATCCCAACAGGTTAATTTTTTCAGGTGTTTCGGACATCAATCAGCTACCGGTATATGGATGCATCCAAGCCAATCAGGGGGACAGACGGAGCTGCATGCTCCGTCTGCATCGTACTTCAAGAGTACTTAGCGGGCGCAGATTTCTTCGTCAGCGAAGAAGAAAGCCACTTCACGTTCTGCAGAAGCAGGAGAGTCGGAACCGTGAACAGCGTTAGCATCAACACTTTTGGCGAAGTCAGCGCGGATAGTGCCTTCAGCGGCTTCCTGTGGGTTGGTTGCCCCCATCAGTTCACGGTTCAGAGCGATCGCGTTTTCACCTTCCAGAACCTGAACAACTACAGGACCAGAAGTCATGAAAGCAACCAGATCATTGTAGAAAGGACGCTCTTTATGCTCTGCGTAGAAACCGCCCGCCTGCTCTTCAGTCAGACGAACCATCTTGGCGGCAACGATTTGCAGGCCTGCTTTCTCGAAACGAGCCAGGATCTCACCGATCACGTTTTTGCCAACAGCGTCTGGTTTAACGATAGACAGGGTGCGTTCAACAGCCATGTGTATGCTCCAAAAATAGAATTGAATGGTAAAAAATCCGGCGGATTATACGCGTCTTTTCCGCAAATAGGCAGGCGCGCTGAACAGCTTTTGCGTTTTGCCCGTCAGCGCCTCAAACGGCCGACAATCTGGGACAGGTGCTCCACCGCAAAATCGATATCGGCCTCGGTAGTAAAACGGCCGAAACTGAAGCGCAAACCGGCATGAGCAAGCGCATCATCACGACCAATGGCCTTCAGCACGTAAGACGGCTCCACACTGGCAGAAGCACAGGCAGAACCGGAGGAGACTGCAATTTTGGCCAGTGATGCCAGCAGGATTTCGCCATCCACACCATCAAAACTCAGATTGGCGTGACCGCAACTGCGCCACTGTTCGGAGCCATTTCGGTAAACGCCGCCCAATGCCATCACCCTGGTTTCAAAACGGTCACGCAATGAAGCCAGCCTGGTCATATCATCAGCCCCCTCGTCACTGACAAGCTGAGCCGCAAGTCCGAAACCGGCAATCTGGTGTGTAGCCAATGTACCAGAACGCATACCGCGCTCATGCCCTCCGCCGTGAATCTGCGCTGCAATCAGCACCTGAGGCTGACGCCTGACGTACAGGGCACCGATGCCCTTGGGACCGTACATTTTATGAGCGGAGAAAGACACCAGATCAGCCTGCCACTCCCGAACGTTAACAGGGATCTTGCCGACCGCCTGTGCTGCATCAACATGCAGCACAGCGTTGTGATCAGCCAGAAGCTGACCTATCGCCGCAATATCAGTGGTGGTACCCAGCTCATTATTCACCGCCATCAGAGACACCATGACGGTTTCATCTCGCAGTGCAGCAGCGACCTGGGATACGTGAATCAGGCCATCGGCATCCGGGGTCAAGTACGTGATTTCCACGCCTTTGTCTTCCAGCCATTCACAGGTATCCAGAATGGCTTTATGCTCAATCGATGAAGTAATGATGTGAAGCGGCCGACCTGCATCCTGACTGCGCAGATATTCAACCCGTCCCTTCAAGGCCAGGTTATTGCTCTCGGTTGCGCCGGATGTCCAGACAATTTCGCGCGGATCCGAATCGATGAAGTCAGCCAACTGGCGACGCGCCGACTCAACGGCCTGCTCAGCTCGCCACCCCAAGCGATGTGATCGCGACGCCGGATTCGCAAAATTGCCCTCCAGCGTCAGACAACTGGCCATCAGCTCGGCAACACGAGGATCAACCGGTGTCGTCGCAGCGTAATCGAGATAGAGGGTATTCATGGTGGTTCCAGCGTGGGGGGTTCAAGGGTAGGCAAGAATAGCCAAATTACAACGATCAGAAAATGCCGCAGGAATCACTTGATTCCTGCGCTGTCGCCCGGCATGGTCGGGATACGATCCAGAACGCGCGAGTCCTGGCGTTCAACAGTCTGCTGGATATCGCGACGATCAATCAATTGCTGCAACGAAATTTCCGCCAGAAAATGGTGAATCTGCTCACTCAAATCCATCCAGAGGTGATGAGTAAGACACTGCTCACCGTCCTGACAGTCGCCTTTTTTCTGGCAGCGTGTCGCGTCCATGGATTCATTTACCGCATCGACAATCTCGGCGACATTGATCTGGTCGCGATTACGACTCAAATGATATCCACCACCCGGCCCCCGAACACTTTCAACCAGGCCTGAACGGCGCAATTTGGCGAACAGCTGCTCAAGATACGACAGGGAAATGCCCTGACGACCAGAAATATCATTCAAACTGACCGGGCCATGACGAGCATGAATCGCAAGATCCAGCATCGCCGTTACCGCATAGCGCCCTTTCGTTGTTAACCGCATACTCACCTCCAGCTGAGGCTGGCATTATGGTTAATTCCGACCATTCCAGTCAACTTAATAAAGCCAATCCTGCGGATTGGCTCATTCGTCCTTATTGAAGCTCGGCACAATATCTATTTTGAAGCAGACACCGACTCGTTTTTGCGCTCTTTCTCCAGATCTTCCAGAGAGACGAACTCCTCGCGCTCCAGCTCAGGCAAGGCATCATCACACGTGCGCAACCCTGCCTCTCGCATGGAATCGCACATGGCGTCAATCTTGTTGTCCACAGCGTGCATGTGATCAAACATGTGATGAATCGAACGCGCGATAGGGTCTGGCATGCCGTCGGTAATGCCGTACGCATCGAAGCCCAGCTTCTCAGCCATCTTGCGAGCACCATCAGACATTTCACCACTGCCTTCAGCCAGTCGCACGATCCGGCCAGGAATGCCCACAACCGTCGCTCCGCTGGGGACCTCCTTGGTCACTACGGCATTCGAGCCAATTCGGGCGTTTTCTCCGACCACAATAGGCCCAAGCACCTTGGCTCCGGCGCCAACAACCACTCCATTCATCAGAGTTGGGTGACGCTTGCCCTTGTTCCAACTGGTTCCGCCCAGAGTCACACCGTGATACAGCGTACAATCATCGCCAATCTCAGCCGTTTCTCCGATCACCACGCCCATACCATGGTCAATAAAGAAGCGTTGACCAATAGTCGCGCCAGGATGAATTTCAATACCGGTGAACCAGCGGCTGGCCGCCGACAGGAAACGCGACAGCCATTTGAAGCCTCGACACCAGAGCCAGTTGGCAATGCGGTAATGCAGAATCGCATGCACTCCGGGATAGGTTGTCATTACTTCGAAGGTATTCCGAGCCGCAGGGTCTCGATCGAATACGCAGGCGATGTCTTCGCGCAGCTGTCGAATCATGAATCTTGGTCTCCTTGGTGCGACGGGTTTTGTCGCGGGTTTTTCGGGTCGTTCGTATTGGCCAGACGCTGGATCGCCGACAGCATGCCGCGCAACATGTTGATCTCCATGCGATCCGGAGCAGCGCGCTGATACAGCCGACGCAGTCGCGTCATAAGCTGTTTGGGAGTATTGGGATCCAAAAAGCCAATATCAACCAGCGTTTGTTCCATGTGGTGGATCATTCCGTTCACCTGGTCATGAGTCGCTGGCGGATGATCCCATTCCACTCCCCAACGCAGCGCCTCTTCACCCTGCTGGGCCGACTCCAGCGAGGCCAGGCGCATCTCGTAACAGAGCACCTGAATCGCCTGAGCCACATTCAGGGATGAAAAGGTTTCTACCGTGGGAATATGAACATGGGCATGACACAAGTGCAGTTCCTCGTTGGTCAATCCGCGGGATTCCCTGCCGAACACCAACGCTACTTGTGGCTTGTCATCCGGCACATCGATTGCTCCCGAATCGGACCTGGAGGACTCGACCAACTGGCGAGCGTGTTCAGCGCATTGACGCGGTGACATCAACGGCCACGGTATATGGCGACCTCTCGCGCTGGTTCCAACTACCCAGTGACAATCTGCGATCGCGGCCTCCAGTGTCGGAACAGTGACCGCATCAGCCAAAATATCATCAGCCCGAGATGCCCTGTTGACGGCTTCTTCATCGACGTTGGCGATCGGATCAACCAGCACCAGCTGGCTCACTCCCATATTTTTCATGGCACGAGCCGCAGCCCCGATATTGCCCGCATGGGTGGTATTCACCATCACAATGCGAATCTGTTCCAGCATATTCAAACCACCTGAACCCGTTCATTGAGAGAAGCCGATCAGCACAAATCAATCAGCCCGAACAAAAATAGCCGGGCAGTTTAACGCATTCACTCCTTCGCTAACCACCACAGCAATGATATAATCGCCGGTTCCCTTATGTTCTTTACTAGAGATAGTCAAACCAATGCAACCCATGGTGAACTTGGCGTTGCGCGCTGCGCGTAACGCGGGCCAGGATCTGGCCCGGCGTCTGGATCGTTTTGATGCCAACCAGAGTACGGATCAGGAAAAGGCAAAATTCATAGCAGACTGCGCCATCGGTCTGGAAAAAAGCATTATTTTTGAAATGCGCAAGTCTTTCGAAAACCACAACTTCAATGGACGAGAGACCGGCTACAGCGCGGGCCAGGAAGACCAACCGGAATGGCATATCTGCGTCATCGACGATATCACCAACTTCCGTGTCGGCATCCCTGCATTCGCCATCGTCATGGGCTGCAAGATCAATGGCAAAACCGAACACGCGGTTGTTCTCAATCCAATGAACAGCGATGAGTTCACGGCCTCACGCGGTCGCGGTGCCCAGCTGAATAATCGGCGTATTCGCTGCAGCAGCAACCATGATCTGGGCGACGCCATCATTGGCTACACTCGCGCTCTGGGCCACAAGGAAAGTTCCTACGATCAGAATCAGCGCATTCAAGGCCTGATGAGCCGCTGTTATGACGTTCGCAACATTGGTTCCAACGCTCTGTCCCTTTGCTACGTTGCTGCCGATCGCTTCCAGGGCGTCATGCTAAGCAACGTAGACGAGTTCTCCCTGATTGCCACATCTCTGATTGCCTCTGAAGCAGGCTGTCTGATTGCTGACGCATCTGGCGCACCGACAATCAAGACACCAGCTAACCTGGTCGCCAGCAACCCTCGTTTGCTGAAAGGCTTGCTGACCCGCAACCAGGCTTAAACTCCGATTAGTTCAGCCGGGGTTACTTTGAGAGTAGCTGGCAACACAAACAAAAAAGCTCACGGTCATCGTGAGCTTTTTTGTTTTCCGAGGGCAAGAAACCACACTAGCGAATGGCGGTCACATCCTCAGCCTGAGGACCTTTCTCTCCCTGAACAACGGTAAACTTCACTCGCTGTCCTTCAGTCAGGGAACGGTGCCCCTGTCCCCGGATAGAACGAAAGTGAACAAACACATCCTCGCCCGCATCCCAGGTGATAAAGCCGAAGCCTTTTTTAACGTTAAACCACTTTACGACGCCACGCTCTCGACCATCGTCAACGTCAGCTTCGAAAGCAGTTCCCGAAATACGGCCATCGGATACGCCTCCACCTTCTGCCAACATCGCCGAGGTCATGCTAATGCCAAAGCCAAGCAAAGCCAGAATCACCAGAATGCCGGTCAGATTCTGATCCGCCAGCGTAGAGCCATCCGCCAGAGCCAGACCACCAAACAAGCCATTAAATGCCAATGAAAACACCAGCGGCACAATAACAGCTGCCACCAATGACACAATCAATTTACGAACCATGGATATTCCTGTTACTAAATATACGAACCTTATCCGAAGCGTTCCAACCCGCCTGACAGCAACACAATCCTGATAAGCCACAGAGAATCAAAACACCGGAAAGGACATTGCGGAAAAAATATAACCAGTTAAAGGATATAATGACGCATCGAATCTGGATTTATATCAGCGCCAATTAACGGGTATGGGGATTTCCAGTCTGCCCGTCACCCGCGACACTCGATAAAAACGTAAATCCTGACAAAAATCAATACGATAGCCAGATACAGCAGGCAAAGCCTTTATGTCCAACAGTTTTTCGTCCAATGACAACACTTCTGCCAGCCAGCCAGACGCCTCTGAACAGGTGATTGAGCTGCAGACCCGGCTCGTATACATGGAAGAGACGGTAGAAGAGCTCAATCAGCAGATTGCCCATTTATCCGCTGAATTCATGTTGGCCAAACAAGCCATGCAGCTTATGAACAAGAGAGTGGAGCAGCTGATGAGCAATCCCATTAGCGAACAAAAGGGCCAGGAACCACCACCTCCGCACTATTAAGCCAAGCGTAAGCGGTGAAGTGCGATACATTCGACACTGCAAACCCTGGCCACTCCCAGCAACCAGACGAAGCGAGGCAACTCGTTGAAAACAACCGGGCACATGATCACATCCCTCTGGCACACCTTCCGCCGTACCCTGGTTCGATTGCAGCAATCGTGTCTTTATCCGGTACTGAAGGTTCGTCAAATCGGTCCTCACTATGCAGCCGGTGAAGATGCACCAGAGCGCCTGAGGGTGTATGCATTGCTTTCGCCATCATGGGCGGAAAAACTGGTTCTGGACCGTGAACTGGTGCACAAGAACTGGCATCAACCACTTTCCCAGCCCAAACCGGCTCAGTTGAGTGACGTCCCCGCGTTCTTCCACGTCTACCGCCGTGGTGGCAAGGCCTTTCATGATTCCGGCCGCCCTGTCATCAGCAACTCTCTGAAGAAACTGGTGGCGTGGCACCTGAAGCATCCGGAAATACCGATTGATGTGGTACCGGTTCGGGTGTTCTGGGGGCGTTCTCCCGACAAGGAAGGCTCCTTCTGGCGAATCTGGCTACAAAGCAGTAGCACGCTGGGCGGTCGTTTGACGACCGTATTGGCGATGCTGATTAACGGTCGCGACACTTTTATTCACTTCAGCCGCCCCGTTGCCCTCAGCCGCTTCCATCGCTCCTCAACTGCGCCTGACAGGGTTGCCAGAATGGTCGCCATGGCTCTTCGCCAACACCATCGACTGATCGAATCCGTGGTGATTGGGCCAGAGCTGTCTCACCGGCGAACCCTGGTAAAAACCATTCCATCCAGTCAGCCGGTGCGAAGGGTGATTGCTGAATCCGGGGAACAGAAAAAGAAGGCGACCAAACAGGCGCGCCGATACGCTGATGAGATCGCCTCCAATGTCTCTCACACCACCGTGAGATTCATGGATGTCTTGCTGAAGCGGGTCTGGCACTCCCTATACGATGGCGTACACATCAATCACATCGAACAGATTAAACTGGCTGCCCGCGAACACACCGTGGTGTATCTGCCATGCCACCGCAGCCATATCGATTATCTGCTGCTTTCCTACGTGCTCTATCACCATGGCTTGCAAGTCCCACAAGTGGCAGCCGGGATCAATCTGAATCTGCCCGTTGTCGGTGGCATATTGCGTCGCGGTGGCGCTTTCTTTATCCGGCGTTCGTTTAAAGACAATCGACTCTACAGCGCTGTTTTTGATGAGTACCTGCACCAGCTTTTCAGCCGCGGATACCCCGTGGAGTACTTCGTTGAAGGAGGAAGAAGCCGCACTGGTCGAACGCTTCCGGCACGCGCCGGCTTGTTGTCGATGACGGTAAGAAGCTACCTGCGCTCATGCTCTCAAGGCAAGCCACCCCGAAAAAACATCCTGCTGGTTCCAGTCCATATCGGCTACGAAAAAGTGTTTGAAGCCAGCAGCTACCATCGCGAACTCAGGGGAGCGCAGAAACGGAAGGAAAGCATTGGTGGGATATTTTCGGCACTGCGAGCATTTGGCAAACCGTTTGGACAAGTGCATCTCAGCTTCGGCTCGCTAATCCATCTGGGTGAATTTATGCACCAGCAGAAACCGGGTTGGTACAGAGAAGACCTGGCCTCCTCCAACTTCCGCCCACAATGGGCCACTGAATCCGTCAATCGACTCGCAAACCGAATCGTGACAGAAATCAATCGCGCCACGTCAGTCAATCCAATCAATTTGATTGCACTGGTTCTGTTGAGCTCTCGCCGCCAGGCCTTGGCCGAAAACACCTTGTTGGATCGAGCCGAACGCTGGCGAAATCTGATTCAACAATGCCCTGTCAGCGATCTGATCGTCTGCAGTACGACAGAACCCACTCACTGGCTTGAGCGCGCAGAACAACTGGAACTGGTTGAACGCCACAACCATCCCATGGGCGATCTGATCAAAGCTAACCCGCGTCAGGCTCTCGACCTGACCTATTACCGCAATAACGTACTGCACCTGCTGGCACTGCCATCGTTGATGGCCTGCTTGCTGATCCACCAGCGCCCTCTCAAACAATCAGACATTCAACACTGGATCACGCAGGTGTATCCGTTTGTTCAGTCGGAACTCTTCTTGCCCTGGAGCAGGGCAGAGCTTCCGGAGGTCATCGGTCAATGGCTGAATGCCTTTAATCAGATGGACTATTGCGCGATGTCCGCGTCCGAAGAAGAGACGTCATGTCAGGAGTTCATCGCGGCTGATGATCGCACAACGGCCTATTCAGAGCTGCGTGCCATGGCTCGACTGATGATGCCGACCTTGCAGCGCTATTTTCTGACCATCGAGCTGTTACGACAGCGTGGCAACGGCATCATGAGTCGCGCCGACACCGAACAACAGTCCTCACTGGTCGCTCGCAAGCTCACCTTGCTCTATGAAATGAACTCGCCAGAGTTCTTCGACAAACAGCTGTTTCACTCCCTGCTCACTCAACTGATTCAGGAAGGACTGGTGCTGGAATCCCGCGACCAGAAGCTGGGATTTGGTGGCGAACTGGAAAAACTGTCAGATTTGCTGAGCCAGGCCCTGGACGGCGATGTCCAACGCAGCGTCCTCGAGTGCCTGCGTAACGGTTGATACCGGAACACGGGTTATTCAGGCGCCTGAACCTTGGCGAGCGGATAAATATCAAAGCGATTGGACTTACCGGTTAGCGCGTACCCCGGTGCCCGATCAGCCAGAGGCGCTGCCTTGCGCCCGCGTTTCACCGCCACACGACAACGGGCTGCGGCCAGCGCCAGATCAAGCAGCTCATCGGCGTCCGTATCTGGTCCAACCAGCGTTCGAAATGCCTGCATATCCTTTTTCACTTGTGCAGAACCTTTGGCGTCTTCACCAAACATGGGATCAAGGTAAATAACGTCCGGTTTTTCCGATGCTCCAGCACATGCGCGAAGGTAATCATGACTGGCCTGATGCACCAGAGTGATACGCGACACAATCTCCGCCACTTCAGAATTCAGTGCCGCTCGTTGCAGACCGTCTTCCAGCAA
>PBNY01000030.1 GCA_002723385.1 Oceanospirillaceae bacterium
TCTGTTTAATCTTCGGATTACTCAGTCATATCGAGAAAAGGCCGCTTCTGCGGCCTTTTCTGTTTTTGGGCCTTCTTTCTCTCTTACCCTTGCTGTGTTTTATGGTTCACTCGGTCTGAACCGTACAAATCAGTGACTTCGCATGACCGCCGCTATTCACAATTGGCAACCCGCCGACCTGACACAACATATCCTCGCTCTTGACTGGCAAACGCCAACCCGCAGTCCCGAGTTATCCACAGCACTGTCCAAATATCGCCAGTTTTACGGTTTGCCTGAACCACTGGATTCGGAATGGACGAGTCATCACATTGGTTATGAATCCACCGCTGGATATCGTATTGCGGTACAGCAGTGGCGGCACCGACGCCCCACAGGCAATCTGATGCTGGTCCATGGCTACTATGACCATTTGGGCTTGTACGGCAGCGTGGTCAGATTCTGCGAGCACCACGGCTTGAACCTGCTGGCGTTCGACCTGCCCGGTCACGGTCTGTCGGGAGGCCCTCAGGCCGAGATTGGTCATTTTGGGGAATACACAGACATTTTCGATCACCTGTTCCGGCAGGCACGCAGGTACTGGTCTGGTAACTGGTACGCCATGGGGCAAAGCACTGGTGGAGCGATTTTGGCCAGCTGGCTGCTAAAGCATCGACCGACACCCGGTCAGAACGGCCCATGCTCAGTCGCCTTGCTGGCGCCGTTGCTGAAACCAGCTGGCTGGCACATTGGTCGCTGGCTGGCGCCAGCAGTCGCACCATT
The DNA here is from genome assembly GCA_002723385.1 of Oceanospirillaceae bacterium. GTDB lineage: Bacteria > Pseudomonadota > Gammaproteobacteria > Pseudomonadales > Oceanobacteraceae > Oceanobacter. Next base: position 763 of record PBNY01000030.1, read on the forward strand.
TCGCAAACGCGTGCGGCGGCGGTTCAGGCACGATGGCAATACCCCGGACTTCAGCCGCTTTCTGGAATGTCATGACCCCCTGCAGCCACATCACCTGAGTGTTCGCTGGGTACTGGCACTGGCGCACTGGATTCCCGAACTGGAATCACACCCACCACTGGATTACCCGGTGTTTCTGGTTCAGGGCGAACAGGACAAAACCGTGGCATGGCGCTACAACCTGCCCGTGTATCAGCGCCTGTTCCCGCAACTGATGACGCACGTCATCCCCACCGCCCACCATCACCTGGTGAACGACACAGAGGCCCATCAAAATGAGATGTATCAATGGCTGAGCGATCACTTTGTGATCAGATAAGCGTGCACAGTTTCAGTGCGATTGCTGAAGCAGGTGCTTACTGTTCGTTCACAAGAAGATACATTACGCATCAGGCAAATGTGACACAGTAGTCACCCGCTCGAAAGCGTGCATGTTACAAATGGATTCAGGCGTTGAAGCACCCAGAGTTGGCTCGAATAAACGTCCGTTCAGCCTTGATAAACAAGACCATTCGGGCATAGTCGATGAACCTTGGCGTAAATAGATCGATTGAGAATAAAAAGCAGCGCTTGTAAGAATTACGTCACCTTGTGGTCATACTTGAACCCTAAGGTGGCCGGAAAATTGCTTTTAACCATATCCGGTATCCTTTTCCGAAACATTGCATTACGGAGTCTGATTGATGAAACCAGATTTACTGGTCTTTTTGACTGTCGTCGTACTGTTGGGCGCGACGATTACCGGGATGACTATGGAAGGTAAGTCCCGCTCTCCTCAGGTACTGGTCTCGGAACACGTTATCCGTTAACCAGCTCTGGAGAGCACACAGCCAGATTCGCGATAACAGGCTCGACACAACAAGCCTAGTCGCTGAATACTGAATCTGCAGATTTTTTTTGCGGTTATTTTTTATTTTACGGGCTGGTATCTGGAATCCGTGGCGATGGCATTCAACGGAATGTCCCACGGCTCTGCAGGCAACTGTTTTGATTGCTGACATTCGTGTGCGCAACCAATCAGGAATGGCCGTTTGCCGCTACGGCGCGTAAAGGCCAGCGAGCGATCGTAATAACCACCGCCCATACCAAGCCGGTTGCCGGTCTCATCAAAGGCCACCAAAGGCAATGCGATCACATCGAGAAATCGTACTGAGACTGCGAGTTGGTGGCGATAAACCGGTTCCAAAATACCGTAGCGATTGGGCTTCATGGCTGAATTGCGATCAAACCGGATAAAAACCAGCCGACCTCGATAGACCGGGTGTAATACCGGTAAACAGACCTTCACACCCCGTTGCCATAACGCTTCAATCGTTCTGCTTGGGCTGATCTCTCCGTCGTTAGCCAGATACAGCGCCACACTCTTCGCACGCCTGAATTCCCTTGCCTGATACAATTGGACTCGTAAACCGTCGGACGCCTGACGTTGTTGAGCAGGTGTTAGATAGCGACGGCGTGCACGCATTTGCCGACGAATGTCTTGTCTGTTCATGCGAAGGGGTTCTGCTATCTGGAAGAGAAAAAGGTGGGAAGGGATCCCACTGCACCGCGGTCGTAAAAAGCCCTTGAACCCAATGGTTCAAGGTGGTGGGTCACTTACTGAATCAGGCTTTCCGCTCGCGGACATGCGCACATCAGCAAAGCAAACCCTCCTGGGTAAGATACATCGGCTCGAGGTCTTTATCGACTCGCGAATGCAGCAGGGTTGCGAAGTATACCAGCTAGAAGTGCGGGATGCAGCAGACTCAGAGTTCGCGCTGAATACCGCGTCCGAGAGCTTCGTCGAGTTGAGCGTGCAAGCGACTGAAAATCGCTTCCTGCTCCTCAAGATCGGCCTGTAATTCCAGCATTTGATGGGTGATGTTCAGAGCCGCGATCACAGCAATGCGATCTGAGGCAGGCAATCTGCCGGAGGCAGCGCTGGCCTCTTTGATCTCTGCCATCTTTTGGTCGAGATATCGCGCAGCTTCCTGCAGATGAACTTCGGCGCCCTCCGGACAATTAACGCGATATTCGCGATCCAGAATGGTCAGAACCAGCGTGCGTGATTCATTGGCCACTGTTGCGCTCCAGAACTTGCAGTTGTTTGATCATTTCGTTGACCCGTCGACGCGCAGCTTCGTTCTGCTTGAGCAGTCGCGAGCGCTCATTTTGCCAAGTGGCACGGTCAGTTTTCATCGACTCGATTTCCTCGATCAACTCTCGATTCATGGCCAGCAGTTTCAGGACTTTGTCCTGCAGGGATTTAAGTTGGTTATCCGACATGATGGCCACAGTAAGCAGGAGTGTTCGCCGATGCCCCTACTATAAGAGTGTGATACAGACGGGGTCAATCCGGTTCGCAAAATCCTTGCCCATTCTCCGCAGTCGCTGCTTCAGCGGTGTTAGAATGGCACCAATTTACCGTCTTGAGGTCTGTATGAACGTAGAGTTTTCCAAAGCTGACGAGTTGTGGCACGACGCCGAATGCTATCAAAGCCCTTCTGCCCTGCACGGCTGGCTGACAGGACATCTGGCCGCAGGCGCACGACCAAATCGCCAGCAATGGCTGGACGAAGCCTATACTTACATTGAGCTGGACGATGAACGCCCGGAACCTCTGAGCCAGTTTCTGACCGCCATGCACGACGAAGTCATGTCGAGTCTGGTGTCAGAAGACATGCACTATCAACTGCTGCTGCCAACCGACGAAGACGCCGATGTGATCGAACAGGTGGAATGCCTGGCACAGTGGAGCAAAGGCTTCCTTGACGGTTTTGGTGCATCCGGCGTCAAGGCCGACCAACTGAGTGATGATGTCCTTGAAGTACTGCGAGATCTGGATGCGTTTTCCCAGGCCAGCATCGACGAACCCCATGCTGCGGACAATGAAGTCATTTACGCCGAACTTGCAGAACATGCCCGTATTTCGGCTCTGACGGTGTTCTACACCCTCAATCGTCAGCCACCGGCATCGCCGGCACTTCAGTAGCCAGTGGTGTCAGATTGAATCCAACCCCGAGTTTTAGACTGCAAGGCAAGCCCCTATGAAACTGGATGCCTCCGAATACCCGCTCCGCCGTCAACACCTGATGGACATGATGAGCCCCAATAGTCTGGCCATCGTGCCTGCCGCTCCGTCCACCGTTCGCAACCGCGATGTGGAACACCCCTATCGCCAGGATAGCGACTTCTATTACCTCACCGGCTTTGATGAAGAACAGGCCGTGCTGGTACTGATTCCAGGTCGAGAACACGGCCAGTACGTGCTGTTCTGTCAGGAAAAGAACCCGGATATGGAAATCTGGACAGGACGTCGCGTTGGGCCAGATGCCGCACCGGACGTACTGGGTGTCGATGACGCTTTCCCGATCAACGACATCGACGACATCTTGCCAGGCTTGCTGGAAGGCAAAGACAAGGTGTACGCCAATCTGGGCATCAGCCCGGATTTCGACCAGCGCCTGATGGGCTGGGTCAATCACATCAAAACCCAGGTTCGTAACGGCGCCACGCCACCGCGTGAATTCAGTGCCCTTGATCATCTGCTGCATGAAATGCGTCTGATCAAATCCGAGGCTGAAATTGCCGTCATGCGCAAGGCTGCACAAATCAGCGCCGCCGCCCATTGCCGCGCTATGGAGCATGTTCAACCCGGTCAGTTTGAGTACCAGCTCGAAGCCGAACTCATGCATACCTTCATTGCTGCGGGTAGCCGCTGGCCAGCCTATCCGTCCATTGTCGGGGCGGGTGACAACGCCTGCATTCTGCACTATACGCGCAATGACGATGAAATCAGGGACGGCGATCTGATCCTGATCGACGCCGGGTGCGAGCTGGATTATTACGCCAGCGACATCACGCGTACTTTCCCGGCCAATGGCAAATTCAGCAATGAACAGGCAGCCCTGTACCAGCTGGTGCTGGACGCCCAGTTTGCGGCCATCGCAACCGTCAAGGCCGGTAACCACTGGCAACAGCCGCACGATGCCGCTGTTCGGGTATTGGTTGAGGGCTTGCTGGAACTGGGATTGCTGCAAGGCGATGTGGAAGAGTGCATCAGTGACGCGACCTACCGTCGTTTCTACATGCACAAAACCGGTCACTGGTTGGGTATGGACGTCCACGACGTTGGTGAATACCGCGTCGATGGCGAGCCACGCATGCTGGAACCCGGCATGGTGATGACCGTCGAGCCTGGGCTCTACGTTGCCCCCGACGATGAAACCGTCGAAGCCCGCTGGCGTGGTATCGGCATCCGCATTGAAGACGATGTCGTGGTAACAGAGACCGGCTGCGAGATTCTGACCGGCGATGTCCCCAAAACCGTCGAGGATATCGAAGCCTTGATGGCAAAGAACGCATCGCCCTCAGCAAACTGACGTTCTGATCGAACTTGCGTTAGTCTGACACGCATCAGTAACACTTTATTCGGAAGTGACAGAATCCGGTCTCTTCCGACCTTTATCGCAGGAGCCAAGAATGGGTCAGTCCAACTACGACCTGATGATTCTCGGAGCAGGCATGACAGGGGCCAGTCTGGTTCACCTGCTGCACCGGGCTCGGGAGCAGGGCATGCGCATTGCCTTGCTGGAACGTCAGTCTCTGAACTGGGAAGCCGATGCGATTGAACGACCGCCCAGTTTTGATGGCCGAGCCACTGCGTTGTCCTGGGGAACCCGCTTGCTGCTGGAACAGATGAACTGCTGGCAGCACATATCCGATCGTGCCTGCGCCATTGAACACATTCAGGTTTCCGACCATGGCCGCTTCGGTCAAACCCACCTCCATGCCAGCGAACAAGACACGGAGGCACTGGGTTACATCGTCGAAAATGCCGTGCTGGGCTACGGCTTGCTAAAAGATCTGGAATCCACTGGCGTCACCCTGATGCCCAACACCCAGGTTGATGCCGTTCAGATGACCGCCGACGGTGCCAGCCTGACCCTGTCAGATGGCGACGTACTCAGCACTCGCCTGCTGGTCATGGCCGATGGAGCCCGCTCTGGCCTGGCCGCCAAACTCGGCATCAACCACCAGCGCCAAAGCTACGGCACCAGCGCCATTGTCACTCAGGTGAAAACAGACCAGCCACATCAGCACTGGGCGTATGAGCGCTTCAGCGATGCTGGCCCAATTGCTTTCTTGCCGCTGCATCAGCGTCAGTTCGCGGTGGTCTGGACACTGCCGGAAGAAACCGTTGATGACGTGATGGCGTTGAGCGACGAGGATTTTTTGCATCAGTTACAGCAGCAAATTGGCCATCGTCTTGGCAATCTGATGCAGGTGGGAGAGCGCGCCACCTATCCGTTGGCTTTGGTGCGCAGCGACGAACAGGTTCGCCGCTCGCTGGTGCTGCTGGGCAATGCCGCTCACAGCCTGCATCCGGTTGCAGGCCAGGGATTTAATCTGGCGCTTCGGGATACCGCTGTGCTGTCAGAGCATCTGACCCGAGCCTGGCAGGCCGGTCAGTCTCCCGGCGACTTGTCTGTGCTGCAAGCCTATGCCGAGCAGCAGCAACGAGATCAAAGTAACACCATCATTGCCAGCGACTTGCTGCCGAAGATTTTCTCTCATCCCGGAAAGCTGACGGCGATTGTTCGGGATGCCGGACTGATGGGACTGGCTGCCGTGCCGGTTGCCCGTCGTTTACTTGCATTGCACGCCATGGGGCTGGGCCAGAAAGCAGCCCGACCAGGAGGTTTATCATGACAACCGCGACAACCAGCCGCACGTCTTTTCAGCAGGTGGATGTCGCCATCATTGGTGCTGGCCTGGTGGGGCAATCACTGGCAGCAGCCTTGTGTCATGATGATCCCGGGCTCAGGATTGCGGTGCTGGATCCAGCCTGCAAGACCGGCGTGGAGCCGGCATCCGGCACGGCGATTGAAGATTTCGACCTCCGGGTCAGCGCCCTGACCGCTCGCACTCAAAGCTTTCTCACCCGAATCGGTGCCTGGCAACACCTGCCCGAACAACGGGCGCGGGCGTATCACTTTATGGAAGTCTGGGATGCTGAAGGAACCGGACGAGTCCATTTTGATGCCGCCGACTTGCACGCCCCTTGCCTCGGCCACATCGTCGAGAATCGCCAGACCTTGTGGGCCATTCAACAACAGCTGGAGCAGGCCGATTCCGTCAGCCTGATGCCCATTGCCGTCAACGCGATCGATAACCAGAACGCAGATGGCCAGACGCCAGTATTACTGGCAAACGGTGAAACCGTGCTGGCCAAACTGGTGGTGGGTGCCGACGGTGCGCATTCACGAGTCCGTCAGTGGGCCGGGCTACCCACACGCGAATGGGATTATGGCCATCACGCCATCGTCGCCACTGTCCGCACAGCCAAACCACTGCAAGCCACCGCCTGGCAGCGTTTTCGCCCCGAAGGTCCACTGGCGTTTCTGCCCATGCCGGAAGATGAGCATCTGGCATCCATCGTCTGGTCAACCATCCCCGACGAAGCCAACATGCTGATGGCACTGGACACAGACGACTTCTGCACCCAATTGGGTGAAGCGTTTGAGTACCAGCTCGGAACCGTACTCGAATGCTCTGCGCGGGCCGCGTTCCCACTACGTCAGCGCCACGCCAAACGGTACTGGACAGACGGTGTAGTGGTGGCTGGTGATGCAGCCCATACCATCCACCCGCTGGCCGGTCAGGGCGTGAATCTCGGTTTCAAGGATGTGGAAGTACTGGCAGAAGAAATCCTCAAGGCCAGCCAACGCGGTTTGTCACCGGGCCACGCATCGGTACTGGCGCGGTACCAACGTCGACGCGAAGCCGATAACCTGACCACCATGGCCGCGATGGAAAGCTTCAAGCGCTTGTTCGGGGCCGACTCAACCCTGATTCGCGTGCTGCGCAACACCGGCATGCGACAATTTGATCGCCTGCTGCCCATCAAGCAGCATGCCATGATGACCGCCATGGGCCTGTAATCACTCGACCCGTCAGGCGGGTCTTGTTCATCCCGGTCGAGAGAGCGGGATGGTCTTTCTTCAGAACCAGTCACCGGGCACTTCCCGCGCCCTGATCCTGCGCTCCGAAGCGCTGGCTTTCCGGTATACTGGCCGCTTTTATTACCCTGCACACCACCGGATGCCCAGATGACCGCTCACGCCACCCTGAGATTGAAACCCAAAGCCGAACGCCGTCTGAAATCCGGGCATCTTTGGGTGTACAGCAATGAAGTCGACATTGAAAAAACGCCGCTGAAGCCTCTTGAGCCTGGCTCTCAGGCGGTGATTGAATCCTCCAGTGGCAAGGTATTGGGCACAGCGGTTGTCAGCCCCAGCCATCTGATTTGCGCTCGTCTGATCAGCCGCCAACCGGGTCAGTTTCTTGATGGCTCCCTGATCGTTCATCGCCTGAAAGTGGCTCGTTCCAGCCGCGAACTGTGGTACCCACACGGCTGTTATCGCTGGGTCTACGGTGACAGTGACGGTCTGCCAGGGTTGGTGATTGACAGCTTCGGCGGTGTCGTTGTGATCCAGATTTCCAGCGTCGCGATGGAGCTTATGAAAGAAACCATCGTTGATGCCGTCCTGAAAGTGGCCAAGCCGGAAAGCATCGTGCTGAAAAACGACGGCAAGCTGCGCCAGAAGGAAGGTCTGGAAGAATACGTCGAAGTTGTCCACGGCGAACTCGAAGACAATTGCGCGCCATTGGTCGAGAACGACACCCGCTTCATGGCACCGGTCATTGATGGCCAAAAGACTGGCTGGTTTTACGATCACCGCGAGAATCGCGCCGTCCTGAATCGTTTGGTGGCGGGCAAACGCGTGCTGGATGTATTCAGCTACGTCGGTGGCTGGGGTATCCAGGCGGCCACCCATGGCGCCAGTGAAGTGCATTGCATTGACGCATCTGGTCAGGCTCTGGACTGGGTTGAACAAAACGCGACGCTGAATCAGGTCGAAGACAAGGTACATTGCTGGGAAGGCAAGGCCTTTGATGCACTGGCACAGTTGAAGGAAGAAGGTCAGCGCTTTGATGTGATCGTGATGGATCCACCCGCGCTGATTCCGGCCCGCAAGGACATCAAAGCCGGAGAGCGTGCCTATCACCGTCTGAATCAGCAAGCCATGCGACTGTTGAACAAGGATGGCTTGCTGGTAAGTGGTTCCTGCTCCATGCATCTGGAAGCCGGGCGTTTGAACGATATTTTGCGCGTACTGGGACGGGAGCTGGATCGTGACGTCCAGATTCTGCACAACGGTGGCCAGGGTGCCGACCACCCGATTATTCCGGCGATCCCGGAAACCCGTTATCTGAAAGCCGTCTTCGCCCGGGTACTGCCGACACGCTAGGCCAGCACACCAAACCAGGGAGCGCCGGCCTTTCTTGCCAGGAAGATCGGGCTACTGCAACAACGGCAGTAGCTGCATGACCCTTGCTTTGACAAGCTGCGGCTTCCGTGACTCGTCAGTCTTATCGGCACTGTTCAGCGTATCCGCCTCGACCTGCTGCAACCACTGTTGCAGCTCGGCATCAGTCTGATGTTCAAGTAACAAGGTCAACAGCGCGACCGTACTGGCGTTCAGGGTTTCAAGCTCGGCCTGAGCCTGACGTCCACGAATCAAACGCCATTCCGAGCTGTCGATTCGACGCGCCAGCATTTCCTGCTGAATCAGATCCGTCAGTGCCATGCGTACAGCAGACACCAGCCTCGCGCCATCACTGTTAATCAGAACACTGGCATAGTGGCCACCATCGCTCCAGCGTCGTTGCAGTCGTTCCAGATGAGCAAGCAGCAAACGCGTAACGATGCCCAGATACTCACGACGACGCTGATGGTGCAACACGGCTGGCGCTGCGTCCGTTTCAGTATCTGCCGATGGCGCATCGGTCTGTTCGGATGTTTCTTGTGATGACACCGACTCCGAAGCTGTCACCGCCATGTTGTCACCCGAAGTACCTCCTGCATCCGTGGCCAGGTTGGCGGTACCGGTTTCAGGAATGACGAAGTCGTTCCAGTCGCGAGGCTGATCTTCTCCAAACAGCAGGAAACCAAGCGCATGAAAACCGACGCTGATGTCGTATTCTGATGAAAAACCCTGCTGCTCCAGCAGGGTTTCGGTTGTTATCTGCAACGTCAGGTCATTGATGATGCCACTGACAGGGTAACCCGGCACATGATCAATATAGCCTCCTGTCACCGGCCAACCATCCAGATCATTAAAGGTACGACGGCCGTCACGCCGATTGCGACGCCATTCAACAGGTTCGGTAATGGGCAGATAGCCCAGCACACGGCCAGACAAGAAGCCGAGGTAAGCGCGCTGCCAGCTGATCTGAACAGCGGTGAGAGTGTCCGCGGAAGGCGCATCCAGAAAAGCGGCCACATCCAGTTTCAGTTGCCGCGCCAGTTTGACGGCATCACGGGTATGTGACTGGGCCAACTCAACGACTTTATGCTGATCAATCAGGCGCTGCGGCGGCTCCGGTTGTGGTAGCGATTGCCCCGGCACTTCCAGCTGTCCAGCCGCAGTCTGGTTGTCGGAACGGTCACAGCCACCGAGTAACATCAGTCCCAGCACCATTCCTCCCGACACCACCGCCGGTGCCATCCCCGGCAATACCGTCAGGATTCGGGTGAATGTGCTCCGCCACGCCCCTGGCATCACAGGATCAGGCTTCAGCGCATGCCAGGCTGATCACTGGCCAGCCGTTTTCTTCGGCAATCGCACGAAGCGTATCGTCCGGATCAACCGCCACGGGGTGCTCCACTTCGCGCAACAACGGCAAATCGTTGTGGGAATCGCTATAGAAGTAGCTGCCATCCAGCGACTGGTTATGCTCCTTGAGCCAATCGTTCAGACGTTCAACCTTGCCGTGCTGATAGCTTGGGGTACCGACGATCTTGCCGGTGTAGTTGCCGTCAATGACTTCCGGATGAGGGGCGATGATGTGCTCAATATCGAGCAACTCAGCGATCGGGTAGGTCACAAAACCGTTGGTCGCGGTGATGATCAACAGCGTATCGCCTTTGTACTTGTGGCTCTGAATCAGCTTGCGACTGGCATCACTGACCAGAGGCTCAATGCGCTCTTTCAGGAATGTCTCGCGTGCTTCCAGCAACACCGGCAGCGGGTGTTCAGTCAGAGGCTTCATGGCAAACTCGAGATACTCGAAGATCGCCAGCTCCCCACGCTTGTACTGCTCAAAAAAGTAGTCGTTACTTTTCTGGTAGATTTCCGAATCAACCATGCCCTGATCGACCAGAAACTGGCCCCAGGAGTGGTCGCTGTCACCCGACAGCAGCGTATGATCAAGGTCAAAAATTGCGAGCGCCAAAACGTTATTCCTGCTTTCTGTACAAGGTTTCAAAACCCTGGCCGACGAGACCCAATGCCATTGCAACAGTGCGTTTTACAATGATTGTGGCCCGGCAAGTCAGTGGCTCCAAAAAATGCCGAGTATTCTACGGCTATTGAGGCCGGGTTTCCTTATAATTCTTGGCGATATGGTGGGCCGATGCGTTCCGGTGCTGGATCGGGTGTGTGGGTGCAAACAAGTACAATTTGCTACCAACTCTGATCGTTGGCTTGACCTTTCCGGTGAAATCAGCAAGTTTTGCAATATTATGATTATTCTCGGAAAACATTGTGATAGATGAGCAGGGGTATCGCCCTAACGTAGGCATTATTCTTTGCAACGATCAGGGACAGGTGCTCTGGGCGCGTCGCATTGGACAAGATGCCTGGCAGTTTCCTCAAGGGGGAATCAAACAGGGGGAGTCACCTGAAAAAGCCTTGTATCGTGAATTGACAGAAGAAGTCGGACTGACAGCTAACGACGTGCAGATACTGGGATGCACCCGTGGCTGGCTGCGTTATCGTCTTCCGAAACGCATGATTCGCCAGGGCAACCGCCCGATTTGTATTGGACAAAAACAAAAATGGTATCTGCTCAGGTTATTGGGCGATGACGACAATATTGATGTCAACGCCTCTCCAAAACCGGAGTTTGATGGCTGGAACTGGGTCAGCTACTGGTTCCCGTTGGGAGAAGTGGTCGCGTTCAAACGTGATGTCTACCGACGCGCGATGACCGAGCTGGCACCCAAGATAGCCCGTTTGCAACGAAAACAGCCGCGAAGTACGAGGTAATATGCTCGAAGTTCTCAGACGCATCGTTCAGGAAGTCAGTTCGGCAACCGATCTTGGGGATGCGCTGAGAGTCGTGGTTGCCCGTATTCGTGAAGCCATGAGCACGGAAGTGTGCTCGGTGTACCTGTACGACTCTGAAAGCAAACGCTATTTGCTCATGGCTACCGAAGGCCTGAAAGCCGACGCGGTTGGCAAGGTCAGTCTGACGTCTTCCCAGGGCCTGGTCGGTCTGGTTGGCTCCCGCGCTGAGCCCATCAACATCGACAACGCGCCGTCGCATCCCAAATTCCACTTTTTATCAGAGACCGGGGAAGATCCGTTTATGTCCTTCCTCGGCGTACCCATTATTCACAACAAGCGTCTAATGGGTGTTCTGGTTGTCCAGCAACGCGACAGCCGCCAGTTCGATGCCAGTGAAGAATCGCTGCTGGTCACCATGTCGGCTCAGCTGGCAGGGGTCATCGCCCATGCTGAAGCGACCGGCAATATTCTCGACCTTCCCAGCTCAGAAGCACCGGAACCTCAAAACAAGCCTCGAAAAAGCGCCCGTTTCAACGGTGCGCCTGGTGCGCCCGGTGTTGGTCTCGGTACGGCTTACGTACTGAATCCGGCAGCTGACCTGAGCAGTGTTGTGGATCGCAGTATTGAAGACCCGGCCGAAGAGCTGGAAAAATTCGAACAGGCGCTAGAATCCTCTCGCGCCGAGATTCGCCGTCTGGGTGAACAGCTGAGCAACGAATTAAGCCCGGAAGAGATGGCGCTGTTCGACGTTTATCTCAACATGCTGAACGACAATGCCCTGGGGGTGGAAGTCCGTAATCGCATTCAGGAAGGTCAGTGGGCGCAGGGCGCGCTGCGTCAGGTGATCATGCAGTACGTTGGTCACTTCCAGAAGATGGAAGATGCCTACCTGCGCGAACGCGCTACCGACATCACGGATCTGGGCACACGCATTCTGGCGCACCTGCAAGGCGAAGCAGGCAATCAGTTCGACGATGTTGAAATGATCGAGGACTGTATTCTGGTCAGTGAGGAACTGACGCCTGGCATGTTGGGAGAAGTCCCGACCAGCAAGCTGCGCGGTCTGGTTTCGGTCAAAGGCTCTTCCAACTCCCACGTGGCCATTCTGGCTCGGGCGATGGGCATTCCGACCGTCATGGGTGTGGTCGACTTGCCTCACAACCAGCTCGATGGCCGTGAAGTCATCGTTGATGGTTACCGCGGTGTGCTGATTTCCCGTCCCAGCGCCGAGCTGCGTGAGCACTATCAGGAAATCTACGACGAAGAATGCGCCCTGCAGGCCGATCTTGAAGTGCTGCGGGATGAACCAGCCGAAACACTCGACGGCCACCGTATTCCATTGTGGGTAAACACCGGGTTGCTGACCGATGCCTTGCGAAGTCTCGAACGCGGAGCCGAAGGCGTGGGTCTGTACCGTACCGAAGTGCCCTTCATGATGCGCGACCGCTTCCCGAGTGAGCGCGAACAACAGCAGATTTACCGCCAGCAGCTGGAGATGTTTGCCCCCAGCCCAGTCACCATGCGCACCCTCGATATTGGTGGTGACAAGGCACTGACCTACTTCCCGATCGAAGAAGCCAACCCGTTTCTTGGCTGGCGCGGCATTCGGGTGACGCTGGATCACCCGGAAATTTTCCTGGTGCAGATTCGCGCCATGATGAAAGCCAGCGAAGGCCTGAACAACCTGCGCATCATGCTGCCGATGATCTGCAGCGTGATGGAGGTGGATGAAGCCCTCCACCTGATTTATCGCGCCCACTCCGAAGTACTGGAAGAAGGCTTCGACATTGATATGCCCGAAGTCGGGGTAATGATCGAAGTGCCATCGGCGGTATTCCAGATTCGCGAGCTGGCGCTGCGAGTCGACTTCCTGTCGGTGGGTAGCAACGACCTGACCCAATATTTGTTGGCGGTTGATCGCAACAATCCTCGTGTCGCCGATCTCTATCAGACTTTCCACCCGGCGGTGCTGACAGCCCTCAAGACCATTGCCGACGAGGCCAGAGCCGTGGGCAAGCCGGTCAGTGTCTGTGGTGAGCTGGCGGGTAACCCGCTCGGCTGTGTGCTGTTGATGGCGATGGGCTACGACATGTTGTCGATGAACGCCACCAACTTGCCGAAGGTGAAGTCCATCCTGCGGGGCATTACCCGTGACTGGGCCGAAAAACTGCTGAATCAGGTGATGCAAATCGAAAGCGCGGAAATCATCGCTTCCATGATTCACCTGTCGCTGGAAAAAGAAGGCTTTGGTCGCATCATTGGTCCTGGCGGTCGGGGCTAGTCCTCGCGCCATGCACTGATTCAGGTTCCAGTCAGCCAGTACCGATTCGTATCTGCTGCTCGCCCAGACTCTGGGCAGCATCCCCCCAACTCAGCTCCCGCACCTGCAGCGTTCGCTGCCCGTTAGCATCCAGAGTGCCAATCAGACTGGTCGTTGCACGGGTGCCGTAGCGGCGATCTTGCAGATTCAGAAATTGCGGCGACAAACGTCTTTCCAGTTCCTGTGGCATGCCCGTCAGTGGCAAGTTGTCATCCGCAAACGATTCTGTATGACCCAGCAGGGTAGCCAGCGCGCTGGAATCTGGCCGCTGCTGCCATTGCTGAAACTGTTCTCTTGCCAGCTGTGACTTGGGCCACGGAGAATCCAGATGCTCATTACTCAACACGTGCAGCCCCGGCGATACGTCGCTGATAAAAGGCTCCGGCCAGTTGCGCACGTACCAGAGTGATTCCGGCGTCCCCAGCAACAAATTAAACCAGCCATAGTTGTCGGCCCGCGTCAGAAGATCCCTGGCAGCCTGCTCCGGCGTCTGATCTCCAATCAAAAAACTGCCCACCAGCTCGCCACGCGACTGTTTGTCCCGTGGAGCATCCGGGCGGCGAATGTTGGTGACGGCGGCAAAACGCAGCTCGTCGGTGATGCCCATCCAGGTACCGCCCTGTTCCAGATCCCGACCCGCAATGACCGTGGGGTGATCGTGCCAACGTGCCAGCGGCGCGGTTGGGCGGTCGTAGAATTCGTCCCGATTGCCCGCCAGCGTTATCCAGTTGGCGGTATTCGGCTGCCAGTCAAATACAATCAGGCACATAATTTCTCTCATTAGAACGCGGGGTGGATCAAACAGTATACGAACCTGATCGATACGTGATAGTTTCGCGCAGGCGGTTAATGATTAATAATGCGCGACTGTTTTTGATGGTGGTAAGAAGCTATGACAACGCTACTTCTCTATTTGCTGGTCGGTGCTGGTGCCGGAACGCTGGCTGGCCTGTTCGGAATTGGCGGTGGCATGGTGATCGTACCTGCGGTGATTTTTGCCCTGACCGCCCAGGGAGTCAGCCCCGATGTACTGACTCATATGGCAGTGGCAACCTCATTGACCACCATCGTCTTTACGTCCATCAGCTCGGTAAAGGCACATCATCAGAAAGGCGCTATCCTGTGGCCACGGGTTACCCAGATGTCCAGCGGCATCATCGTGGGTACCTTGCTCGGTGTCATCCTGATCGCCAACGTGGCTGGTTCAACGCTTCAGAACATCATTGGCGTATTCGCTGCCTTGCTCGGTATTCAGATGTTCTTCAGCCTGCAGCCCAAATCCAGTGGCGCCCAGCCATCCGCACCGGAGCTGGTTGGTGCCGGTGGTGTCATTGGCTTTGGATCGTCCTGGTTCGGGATTGGCGGCGGCACGTTCACGGTGCCTTACCTGACCTGGCGTGGCACGGAAATGCGTCAGGCGGTTGCAACGTCTGCGGCTTGTGGTCTGCCGATTGCGTTAACCGGATCGATATCGAATATTTTCACAGGCTGGGGCAACCCCATACTGCCGGAGTGGTCTACGGGGTACGTTTACTGGCCGGCCGTGGTGGGTATTGTGCTCACCAGCGTCCCCTTTGCTCGCATCGGCGCTCATCTGGCCCACAGTCTGGACCAGAAAAAACTCAAGAAAGGCTTTGCGGTATTGCTGATGCTGGTCGCAGCAAAATTTCTGCTGCTGTAATCCAGCCTACAACAGTCGTCACTAGACTCGCGTTAAATCGCTTCTATTCTCGGCAACGGCAGTAACCCGCGACAAGGAATCTCACACTATGTTGACTTACCCGGAAATCGATCCAGTGGCTCTGGCCATTGGCCCCCTGAAAATTCACTGGTACGGCCTGATGTACCTGCTGGCCTTTGCCTCGGCCTACAGCCTTGCGGTTTACCGCGCCCGCCGTCCGGGATCTGGCTGGAATGAGCAACAGGTCTCTGATCTGATTTTCTTCGGCGCCATGGGGGTGATCGTTGGTGGCCGTGCCGGATACGTGCTGTTCTATAATTTCCCCCAGTTTCTGGAAGATCCGGTATGGCTGCTGCGGGTCTGGGAAGGTGGAATGTCCTTCCATGGCGGTCTGCTGGGTGTCCTGCTGGGACTGTCCTGGTTTGCTCACAAGTACAAGAAGAACTTCTTCGACGTTGGCGACTTCGTCGCGCCTCTGGCGCCAATCGGGCTGATGTTCGGGCGGATTGGTAACTTTATCGGTGGCGAACTCTGGGGCCGGGTGGCGGATCCACAAGCCGTACCATGGGCGATGGTATTTCCGCGTGCCGGTGACGATCCCCGCCATCCATCACAGCTGTACCAAGCCTGTGGCGAAGGGTTGCTGCTGTTTATTGTACTCTGGTGGTATTCCAGCCAGCCGCGTCCACGCATGGCCGTCGGTGCAGCATTCCTGTTCGGCTACGGCGTATTCCGTACCCTTGCCGAATTCTTCCGCGAGCCAGACGCCCACATTGGCTTCGACCTGTTCGGCTGGATGAGTCGTGGACAGCTGCTCAGTATGCCGATGATCCTCGCAGGTTTGATCCTGCTGATCATCGCCTACCAGCGCAAGACCCAGCCACAGGCCGCAAATCACTGATTGACCCGGTGCGCCTTTGAGCGCACCACTCTGAGATATCGAGACAAGAACTATGAAACAGTACCTGGATTTGATGCGTCACGTTCGTGAGCACGGTGTGTTCAAGGAAGACCGCACAGGAACCGGCACCTGGAGCTGCTTTGGCTACCAGATGCGCTTCGACCTGTCAGAGGGCTTCCCGCTGGTCACCACCAAGAAATTGCATCTGCGCTCCATCATCCATGAACTGCTCTGGTTCCTGAAGGGCGAGACCAACATCGCCTATCTGAAGGAGAACAAGGTCTCGATCTGGGATAAATGGGCCGATAAGAACGGCGATCTGGGGCCGGTCTATGGCAAGCAA
>PBNY01000031.1 GCA_002723385.1 Oceanospirillaceae bacterium
CACGCTCGGCGATTTTCTGGACTACTTCTTCATAAATGGATTCGTGGATCAGCAAGCGTGAACCTGCAACGCAGCTCTGGCCTGAGGCGGCAAACACTCCGGCAACAATGCCATTGACGGCGCTATCGATGTCGGCATCTGGAAAGACAATCTGTGGCGATTTGCCACCCAGTTCCAATGACAAGTGGGCGAAGTTTTCAGCGCTGGCACGGACCACGTGGCGAGCAGTGGCTGAGCCGCCAGTAAAGGCAATGTGCCTGACTAACGGGTGGGAGGTTAGTGCCGAACCGGCGGTTGGGCCAAAGCCAGTGACGACATTGACCACGCCGTCAGGGAAGCCAGCCAGCTGAGCCAGCTTGGCCAGTTCAATGATCGAGGCCGAAGCATGTTCAGATGGCTTGACCACAACGGTGTTGCCTGCTGCCAGTGCGGGAGCCACCTTGATGGCAGTCAGATACAGTGGGCTGTTCCAGGGAATAATGGCTGCCACGACACCAATCGGTTCTCGAGTGGTGTAAGCCATCATGTCCGGCTTGTCGATGGGTAAGGTTTCCCCTTCGATCTTGTCGGCCAGTCCAGCCATGTAATAAAAGAATTCAGGTAGATAACCCACTTGTCCGCGAGTTTCACGGATCAGTTTGCCGTTTTCCTGGCTTTCAAGTTGGGCCAAGCGTTCGGTGTTGTCGCTGATCAGGTCGCCCAGTTTGCGCAATAACTTGCCGCGGGCCGTTGCGGTCAGGGCGCGCCATGGCTGGTTGTTGAATGCTTGTTCGGCTGCTTGGACGGCTTTGTCGACATCGTCTGCAGTGGCGTCAGGGAAGCTAGCCCAGGCGCTGGCGCTGGACGGGTCCATGCTGTCGTAGCGGGCATCGTCGGTGGCGTCGCAGGAGGCGCCACTAATAAACATCTGAAAGCGTTGCAGGCTCATAAGCTGGGCTCCCTAGAGAGATGATTGTGGTTTTGCTCGATGTTGGTTGGGCTTTTCAGGAACGTCATCAAGGCTCTGTTCACTTGTTGTGGTGACTCCATCGGCATCATATGGCGCTGGCCTTGTAGGATCAGGCTGTGGCCGTCTGGTAGCTGATTGGCCAGCTCGATTGCCATCTCGGGGGTTGACCCCGGATCCAGCTCGCCGGTCATGACCAGTACTGGGCACCTAATGTTGTGAACCTGGTCGGCCAAATAGTTATCGCCCGCAGCGAATAGGCGGTAGGCACGTAGGTAGCTGATTGGGTCGTTACCCAGTACCAGTTCCCGAACGCGCTCGATCTGGACTGGACTGGCAGAGCGATATTCTGGGCTGAACCAGCGTTCCAGAGCTGTTTGGAGGTTAGCATTGGCACCCTCTCGAGCGACTTCCTCGGTGCGTGCCAGAATGGTGTTGCGAACGGATTCTGAACGATTGAATACGCTGCCCATAATCACCAATCGTGTCAGTTGTTGCGGGTAGCGCAGGGCAAACACACGGGCGACCAGGCCGCCCATGGAAAACCCAACAACGTGGGCTTTGTCGATGTTCAGATGCTGCAGTAATTCGTGCAGCTGATCCGCGTAGTCTTCCAATGTGGCAGCGGCACTTTGCAGGGGGCTGCGACCATGACCCAACATATCGTAGGTGATCACGCTGTAGTCGCGTTGCAGTCCTTCGCACTGACCGCCCCAGATGCTTTGGTCAAGGCCGACACCGTGGATCAGTACCAGTGCCTCACCCTCTCCGCACATCGACCATGCGGTGCCAGCAGGAGTGGTTCCGGTTTGTATTGTCATGCTCATCGCCTTAACTGATTACTTCGCTAGCTGGGCTTCAGCTTCCAGCTCTTTCAGATCTTTATAACGGTTGCCGATGCGAGGGTGTAGGCGACCACCGGTTGACGCACCCAGGCATACCACGATCTCGTTGGCGCGCGGAGCGTCTTCAATCGACATTTCCAGCGTCACGTAGTGGGAACGGAAGCCTTCGTCGTCCTTATGCATCATAGGGATCTGGATTGATGTGCCTGGGCCACCGCGTTTGTTGGTAAATGACAGGTAGCTCTTGGCGTTGACGGCATTGCGGTAGTGGTTACCAAAACGCAGTGTGTGAATCACCGCTGATGCGTGCTCGATTTCGCCTTCGGCACCAACCACTGCGGCCTTGCCGTAAGCTTCGATTTGATCGTGACCGCCAATGTAACGACCGATGTAGTCGACGATGGTCGCGCCGAGTTCAGAGCAATGGTCACGAATTTCTGGACTTAAATCTTCCACGAAACCACGACCAGCCCAAGGGTTGGTGATAATGGCAGCAACACCAACCATGGTGACCGGTGTGTCAGTGGCTTTACCACCTTCGATGAAGGTTTCTTCTAGGGTGGTGACTATTTTGCGAATTTCAAAGGCCATGTGTGGTTCCTGCGTGCTGAGTGAGTAGGTGAGCGAAAAAACGGATTTCCCCTTCAGGGCTTATCTTTCGCTCTGTATTTTGGTATACCATAATACAAATAAAATTATCTGCAATATTTAAATATCCGAAAGTCATTCGGGAGACTGGTAATATGTTCCTACATGCAGCATCACAAACCGTGGTCAGTGAATATATCTTGCTGTTGCGGCCTGGGTTTCGTTTGTCAGACCTGGTGCGTACACTGGAATGGATGAATGCACGCAAATCCATTACAGAGTCGCCAATTAATTGGACGCTTTGTTCAATGGATGGTGGTCTGGTGCGTGATTGTGATGGCATGTTAGTGATGGCACCCGGCGTATTAAAAAAATGTCTGTTTGAGGAATCTCTGCTGCTGGTAATGAGTGGCGAGGACGACTATCGCTGTGATTACGAGTTAAACTGTTTGTTGCAGCAGCGTCGAAAACGTCCTTTGATATGGATGGGGGGAGATCACTTGTTGAGTGATTACTTCCTGTTTCGTGAATTGAATTGTCGCCAGTGCCTAGATGAAATCATGACACGGCTGTTTATGTCGGATCTTACTGTTGATCAAGGGGATTGCTTGCTGGAAGAGCTGGAAGTGCCTCCGGCGGTGCTGGGGTTGTGCGACTCTCGTGTGCAGAGGGCGTTGGCTGTGATGCGGCGTTACATCGATCAGCCCTTAAACCGAGAGTTGGTCGCCCGTGAAGCCTGTCTCTCGTTGCGACAGCTAGAAAGGTTGTTCCAGAAACATTTTGAAATGACGCCGGGGCGCTACTTTACGCGTATGAAGATGGATTTCGCCCATCGCTGTTTGCAGAATAATCAGCAAAATGTTTCCGATATTGCCTATTGTTTGGGTTTTAATTCGGTATCCCATTTTTGTAAGGTATATAAGTCTCGTTTTGGTATTGCTCCGGGAAGCACTCCGGTAATTGTCTGAATATTATCCAGTTTTTTGACGGCTCGCCCTGTCCTTTGCCGCGACACAACATGACCCGGTTTGTCGCGGCTTTTTTTATGCTTTTTTTACTATAAAGACGGTTTTAAAACACCAGCACTAAAAGGGAATCCGGCATGCCGGATTCCCTTTTGGGTTTCTAAATGGTGTGATTAGATTGTTATGGTTGGCTTTATTTGAAAGCGGGCATAACCTTATCTATAAATAACTGAAGTGATTTTTTCTTTTCTTCGTGGCTGAGGCTGTTATCACTCCAGAAACTGTATTCGGTTAAACCGGTTGATTCATAATATTTCAGCCTTTCGATTATTTGGTCTGGCATACCAATGACAAGATTCTTTCTCAGAATCTCTGGCTGTAAGGCCTCGACTTGGTCTAGTTCGGCTTCAGGGATGGGTTGGCAAAAGCCGTTTTGAGGGATTTGGTCGTTTTTAGCCCAGCCCTGGAAGTGCGCGTACCAGTTGCGAATGCCATCCACCCCAATACGCCAGTCTTCTTCTGCTTCATGCACGAAGGTATGTCGCAAACACATGATTTTAGGCTTTGGCTTTTCTGGATATTTGGAGCAAGCGGTATAGAACTTGTCCATCAAGGCGCCGACTTCTTCGTCGGACTTGAACAGCGGGGTGACCATTAGGTTGCAGTCGTTGGCAACAGCATAGTCATGTGATTCCTGTTCACGGGCCGCGACCCAAATGTCGGGACCACCGGATTGCTGTGGCTTGGGCACTGAGGTGGATACTGGGAATTGCCAGTGTTCGCCATCATGAGCTGTGTCGCCCTGCCATAATTTGGGTAGCAGTGGGACCATCTCACGGAGGTGCCCGGCGCCACTTTTGGCTGGAATACCACCGGCCATACGGTCGAATTCACATTGGTAAGCTCCACGAGCAATACCGAATTCCAAACGACCGTTAGACATAAGGTCAACCAATGCTGCTTCGCTGGCCAGCTTGACTGGGTGCCAGAACGGCGCGATGACCGTTCCCAAACCCAATCGAATCGACTGGGTCAGAGGTGCCAGGTACGCCAGAAAACTCAGTGGGTTGGGGCCAATGGTGAATTCCATTGAATGGTGTTCACCAATCCATACGGTTTCCATGCCCCCGGCTTCAGCAATCTGCACCAGCTCTGTCAGTTCATCCAGCAGCTCTTTATGGGGTTTGTCCGCGCTGTAGCGCTCCATTTGCAGAAACAGGGAAAATTTCATCGTGTATGTCCTTCAGGCTGTTCTGTGAATGTGATTGAACGGCTTGCTCAATTTATTTTGTCTTATGGTATACCATAATATTGTTCGCAGTCATAAAGGGTTGGCTGTTTGGCTTTAATGGCCACATTGGCATTTGTAGAACTTCTTGGTGTTCATATTCAGTTGGGTGTGATTCTCGCAGGGCATTTCTGGCCGATTGACAGGTGTTCACTGGAAATGGCTCAGTGGTGATACCATCCTTTTAGAACATAACGACAACAAGGCGGACTTTCATGACAGATACTCTGACTGCGGCTGAGATTCAGCGAGTAATGGATGAAGCGGATTTGCTCAGAACGCCAGAGCAGATTAACGAGGCCTTGGCGAAATTATCAGCAAACCTTGCTGGAGGCGGTTCAGGAAGTGCAGGAGATTCTGGTTAATGAACGCCGTTTGGCCCGTCAGCTTGAGTTGGCTCGCCGTACAGAAACCACTCAGGTGACATGAACAACGATTTACCTCCGATGAACTCGTCTTCTGCTGAGTCAACGGCTCATTCAAAACTGGGAGGCGTGTTGCGTTTTGGTCGCCGTGTTGGTGGGTGACACAACCTGATACTGATAGTCAGTCTCAGGTGAGCCGGATGCAATTCAGAAAAGGCGATGGGAGGGTTAAATCAACTCATGCGATGGAACCAGCCCAACCCGGTTTGAAATCGCATTCAGTGCGATCAGGTGGATCATCTCACTCACTGTTGTAGATGCATCCATCACCACGGATACCTCGTACTTTTCAGCCGCTTTCGAGATTGCGGTATGGGTGACGCAGTTCTGGGTCATCATGCCTGCAATCAGCAGTTTTTTGATCCCTCGCTCTGCCAGCACGCTTTCCAGATTGGTTTGTTCAAAGCCGTCAGCAAAATGTTTGATGACTACAGGGGCATCCGGAGCCACTGCCAGAATATCCGCATGAATGGCCACTCCCTCGGTACCTTCGTTAAAAAACGGCGCGATTCCGTTGGCGGGATTGGCAATATGCTGTACATGAATCGGCGTAATGCCTCGCGCCTGTGCGGCCTTTATCAGGTCAACCAGTTTGTCTTTGGTTTCCTCCGCTTGCCACAGAGGGAATGCGCCGTCAGCGAAGTAGTCGTTTTGCAGGTCAATGATCAGCAGCGCGGTTTCGTTGGCTGGAATAGTGGACATGGTGAACTCCGGTTCGTTATCTGAGTGTTCAGGGGGCTTGGAAACAGAGTCAGTATCCGGTTTTGCTGCCTGGCCAGTGAGTGACCCAAATGACAATAACCGATAGGATTGGGCCAAGCCTGTCTTCGGATGGGGGTGTTTTTGATGGTTTTGACTTCTGGATTGAGGCTGTAGTCATGACACAAACAGTCGCGGTGCTGGCGTTTGATCAGCTCAGCTCTTTTCACCTCGCGGTGCCCTGCATGGTGTTTGGTGATGCCGCCCGCAGTGCTGGTATTCGGGAGTTCCAGCTACAGGTTTGCAGTGAAAATGTGCGGGCAATTCACAGCTCGTCAGGGTTTGGCATTGTTCCCGAGTACGGTCTGGATGCACTGGCCAGCGCCGATATTCTGATTATTCCCAGTTGGCCCCATCCGGCTATACAGCCATCGGAAGCGTTGAGAGCTGCGATGTATAGCGCGAAGGAGCGGGGTGCTCTGATAGTAGGATTGTGTCTGGGCGCTTACGCGCTGGCGGCAACAGGGCTGCTGGACAACCGACAGGCCACCACTCACTGGGCCTATATGGAAGACTTTCACCAGCGCTTCCCGATGGTGCAGCTGCAGCCGGATGTGCTGTACCAGCAGGACGGCAACGTGGTGACATCCGCCGGAACCGCTGCAGCCATCGATTGTTGTCTGTTTATTGTGCGGCAATACCTCGGTGCGGAACAAACCAACCGGCTGGCGCGCCTGATGGTGACGGCGCCACATCGAAGTGGTGGTCAGGCACAGTTTATTGAGCTGCCGGTGCCCGAGCGGGTCGGCGACAAAAAGCTGGCGCTGTTGATGGACGACATCCGCGCTGATTTGGCAGCACCGTACTCCATCGACCTGCTGGCCCAGAGAATGGCCATGAGTCGCCGCACCTTTACCCGTCACTTCAAGGCGTTAACCGGCCAGAGCGTCGGCCAGTGGCTGCTGGAACAACGGCTGCGCTATTGTCAGACCTTGCTGGAACAGGGGCGGGAAAGCATTGAGCAGATATCCATTCACGCCGGATTCAATACCGTCATCAGCATGCGGCAGAACTTTCGCCAGCGTTTTGGGGTATCGCCGAGTGAATGGCGCAAGACGTTCTGTGAGGAGGGTAAAGGCTGAGCGGTTGTGTTGTGGCTGGTCGGCAGCGGCTTCTGTGTCTCTCAGGTAAAATGCCGGGCCAGAAAATCCAACGAGGAAACATCATGAGTCTGGAAGTTATTATTGGTATATCCATTGTTGTCACCATTGTGCTGGTGGTGGGCGTCAAACTGGCGCTGCAAAAGGTGGTGTCGTTCAAAATGGACGAAAGCACCATCGTGAACTTTCTGAAGGAATTCGGCGAGACCTCAGCGAATGAGGGTGCCATCGCGGCAGCGACCAGCCTGACGGTTGAACGCGTGTCTGAGGTGTGCAACAAAAGCCTGTTGCTTGTTGCAGATAGCGCAAATGAGGGTATGTGGTATTTGAAGTCTGAGTGAGTGCAATAACGGATTCGAGTCAGGAAGTGTTTGTGGGGTCAGCAACAGCAAGTTGGGCTACCCACTTACAGTTTATTCCATTGGTAACTCGTTAGTCGAAATCATGCTTTCAGGGAAATACAAGGCTTCCTTTGATAGTCCGCGAGGGGCGTTTGGCATGTAAGTATCTGGCCATTGCTGATGACTTTTGGGCGAGAGTTGTTGTATGGAATATGTATTAGCCTTCCCCGGATATGTATACGTCGTCGGATTTCGGTCTCCCTATACTTGCTGTATACATCTTTTGGGAGGAATTTAAATGTTCGGAAACATGATTGCCAATACGTTCATTAATCCATTTCAGTCACCTGTGTTTGACGATCCAAACAAGTACGGTCTGGTTTATGAAGACGTGACTTTTAACGCCATTGATGGTGTCACCTTGTCCGGCTGGCTGATTAAGGGCAGCACTGACAAGGTGATTATCCAATCGCATTTCGGCGTACAGTGCAGCCGTTCGGGTTATCGCCCCAAAGGAATGATGAAAGGCTACGACAAGGATATCGAGTTTTTGCGTCAGGCCAAATACCTCAACGAGGCAGGTTACACGGTGTTGATGTATGACTTTCGTAATCATGGCTGTAGTGGTGAAGGTACTGTTCCATTCATTACCTGGGGCCAGGAAGAAGGAAAGGATGTGACTGCCGCTGTACGTTACATCAGTAACCACCCAGACTATCGCAATGCGTCCATTGGGTTACTCAGTATTTGTATGGGGCAAGGTGCCAGTGTGGCAGCATTTGGTAGCGATGACAGCCTCAAGCAATTCCCGAATTTGAAGACCATGATCTCGGTTCAGCCTATGGATTACGACTGTTTTGTGAAAGCGTTGGGACTGCCTGAATTCATCGCGAGAAGTACCAGCAAAGCGATCCAAAATCGCACCAGTCTGGACTTTAGTGACATTAGCTGGCGTCGTTATGTCAAAGACGTCACCGTGCCGACCCTGGTGATCCAGAATCGTAATGACGGGTATCTCGACGAAGACTTTATCAACGGATTTTACGACGACCTGCATGTCGATAAAGAGATGCTTTGGTTGGATATTCCGAAAAAGAAAGGTGGTGCATTTCCTAATCGGGCAGCAGCATACGACTGGTTGGGTGAAAATCCAGAGCCGATTTTGGGCTGGTTCAACAAGTACGTGTGTTAATCACAGGAGGCAAAAATGGCTTTGATAACATCGAAGTGGATGCTGTTGCCAGCGACTTTGTTGATTGTGTTGGTGGTGTTGTACTTCTTTGGAAATAAATCCGTAAGCTCGGAAATCGTCATTCCGGCATCGCCAGAACAAGTCTGGTCGGTGTTGATGAATATAGATGATTATCCTGAATGGAACGGCGTCATGCACTTGCTGGAAGGCCGTTTGAAGACTGGCAATCAGGTGAAATACCGTTTCTTTCAGGATGCTAACAGCGCTTATGAGATCCAGTCATCGGTCAAAGAGGTGGTGGAGCAGCAGTTGCTGAATCAGGGTGGTGGTATGCCTGGAGTGCTCACTTTTGATCACCGTTATATTCTGGAACCCGTGGCGACAGGCACAAAGGTTATTATTCATGAGCAATATCGTGGTGTGGCCGTGCCTTTTTGGAATCCGGCCCCGGTTGAAATGGCCTATCAGCGCCTGAATCAGTCCCTACATGATCGGGTTCTGACTCTGCATACTGAGATTCCAGAGGGTTCATAGCATGAGTAACATTATCCAGGTCGATACCATCAGTGATGTTCACCACATACTCGGACTGGAGAAGCCCGCCCATCCGCTGGTGTCCATGATCCCTGTGGATGAGCGCATCACAGATTTTGATTACGGTGATGCCTCCTATGTGTTGGGCTTTTACCAGATCAGTCTCAAGTCGGGTATCAGCGGTTCCATGACCTATGGCCGCAACAACTATGATTTCCAGGAAGGCACCATGGTGTTTACGCGTCCAGCGCAGGCGATGTCGTTCAAGGACACCAGACGAGAGCGTGGTGCGACTGGTTGGACGCTGCTGTTTCACCCGGATCTGATTCGTAAGTCAGAGCTGGGGAAAACCATCGACAAATACAGCTTTTTTTCCTACGAGATCCGCGAAGCCTTGCATGTATCAGAAACCGAGCGCGCCAGCCTGACCGAGTTAGTACATAAGATTGAGGTCGAGTTGCGCCAAAATATGGATCGTCATACCCAAAAGCTGATTGTGGCCAATATCGAACTATTACTGGACTACTGTGTGCGTTATTACGACCGCCAGTTTTACGTCCGAACCAACCTGAACCAGGATGTGGTCACCCGTTTTGAGCAGCTGTTGCAGCAATATTTTAACTCTGAGCAGCCATTGGAAAACGGCCTGCCAACGGTCAAATATTGTGGTGAACAATTGAACATGTCGCCGTCTTACCTCAGTGACCTGCTAAAAAAAGAGTCTGGCCGAAATGCACAGCAGCACATTCAGGATGCGATTATCGAGCGTGCCAAAACCCGGCTGCTTGGAACCAACGAGTCCATTAGCCAGATTGGTTATGGCCTGGGGTTTGAGTACCCACAGCACTTCAGCAAACTGTTCAAAGCCTGCACCGGCATGAGTCCCTTGGCTTACCGCAAAGTGCATTAGTCTCTCAGCCGTTCATCCATTCGGGCTTTGGATTGGGTTGCCCAAAGCCTGCTCTCGTTTCCTGACCAGCCAACTCACTACCGCTGCTCCGGCCAGTTTTCCGAATACCGACATCACCCAGTTGGGCAGCGTCAGAAAACCCGCTCCCCAAAGGAATACCGTGGTATCCAGCGGTGCAGCAAACAGGCTGGATAGCATGATGCGGGTAGACAGGCGGTAGCGAGTGAAGGTGAATAGCGCCCAATCCAGCAGTTCCGCGACCGCAAAAGCCGTTGCCGATGCCATCGCTATGGACAGGCTGGCGTAATAAAACGACCAGCCTACGCCGATCACCATGGCAATCAGAATACGATGCTGCATTTCTCGTTGTGCAAAGTCCCGCACCACCAGAATCAGCCCTGTTACTACGGTCACCGGGTTAAATCCGAACTCCGGCGCAAACGGCAACTGCCAGTTCGGCGCCCAGCTGAAACTCCAGTTTACAAACGGTATCAGCGCCACATACACCAGACTCCAACTGCGTCCTCCCAGCTTCCAGATTACGGTAACTGTCGCAAGGTATCCGATCAGCAGCGGGATAAGGTGGTCGGGATGGCGGAAGGCGATGATGCTGACAAGTTCGTTCAGGACGGATTCCATGTTTGTCGAAGGCCCCTTGGAGATCGAATGTCGAGACTAGGCGGGATCAGCTGGTGTGACAATCGCTGTTGTAGAAAAAGTCAATATTGCCCGGTTTGCCGGAGGCAGAAGGAGTAGACAGGAGACCAGAGCGATTATGGACAAGGAATGGCTGGCCCTTGTCTCCAAGGGCCAGAGCGGAGGTTAGAGAGCGCCGCTGTTGCGCAATTGAACGAAGAAGTTGTAGTCGGCCTCGACTTGATCGGCGTAGCCCTTGGCGATATCGCGCAGTTCACTACGGAACTCGCTGTGCTCACCATCGGTCAGGTCGTGCATCACGCTTTCAAACTGGGTGGGTACCAGAGCGCTGTCGAAGTCCTTGTCGGCACGGGCGTGGGCGGTCGCCAGAATCTTGCCCCATTGCTCCGCCATTTTGGTGAAACGGGTCATGCTGGTCAGATCCGTGGTGTCGAACGTTTCCTTGAAGGGAGAGCGTTCACGAACGGAGTAGGAGTCGCCGTAAATGCTGGCGCAACCCAGATGATCATCCACATTGGTCAGCATGGCTTTCTGGGCTATGGCCACCCGGCAGCCCATGTCTGCAATCTCCGCCGTGACATTTTGTTGCTGGCTGGCACTCAGGTAGGGATACACCGCCGGAGTGCCCTGAAGTTTGACGTCCAGAATGCGGTCGTCATCCATGCTGGAAGTTTCACCTTCAATCAGCACGTAATACCGTTGCGTACCCAGTGAGCCGACACCGGCATTCAGACGCTCGGCGATGTCGTGAACCTCAAAATAGCTGCTGTCGCCTGCCAGGCTTGAAGTCAGATTGTCCTTGTAACCGTTGATGGCAGATTCAATCGTGGCGTATTCACTGGCGCTGATGCTACCGAGATTGTCCATGGACAGGTCGAAGTAGCGGCTGGAACTGCCTTTGTTGGTCCACTTGGCCAGCATGTCCTTGCGGCTGTTGTCGGATTCCGCATCGTGCAGGAATTCATCCAGCAGTCCGTAGGCGTTGGATTCCTTGACCTCGGCTCCTTTCTCGTCACTGTTGCCGCGGTAGTCCTCCAGCGTGTCGAGGTAGGTCTCACCGAAGGTATTCAGGATGCTGTTGATGTTGCTGTTACCGAAACCGCCATTTTCACGAGCGACCAGAACCAATGAAGCACCGGCACGCCAGACGTCGTACAAATACGAGGTAACCCAGGCTTCATCGAAGTCGTTCAGGTCGTAGACGACCTTTTCCTCGTCGTTGTCGAAAGCACCGAAGTTGTTGGTGTGCATATCGCCCTGAATCCAGGTGACTGCGTCTCCATTCTGATAAGGACTGCCAGCGATGGTGTTCTGCTGATCCAGATCGTAGTAATAAATATGCGCTGTACCGCGATAGAAAACAAACGCCGATGTTTCCATCTGGCTGTATTTGTTTTCGCGGTTCGTGCTGTCCAGTGACTGATTGAATTGAATCAGCTGGTTCTCAATCGTGGTCTTGCGGGCGCTGGAGTCTTGCAGATTCCAGGTAGCAGCGGTTGCCTGGGCAGTCAGGCCAAAAGCCAGCCCCAGTGCCAGTGTCAGGCGAGTCAATCGAAAGGTGCGAATCATAAAATCCTCTGGGTGGTGTCACAAAGGTAATGCGGTCATCGGTTCGATTTACAGGGGTGCTCCTGTGCAAGCCTGGCCCCTGATATGGGTAAAGCATCGGTTCGTTTTGTACAAAAACTGAACTCTTCAAGGCGGCCGCGACTATAGGGATGTGACAATCAGATTACTGAGAACCAGTCCTCAAACCTCGGGGTATATTTGAGAATCGGTATGTTCGTATGTGAGGCGGACGAGTAAATCCAGCAGCACGGTTTTGCTGTGGCTCAGGTATAGTTTTTGGCCAGTAATTTTGAAGCTGTCTGGAGTAATGGGGACGCATATGAGTTTGATCGGCAACGTTATCTGGTTTGTGTTGGGTGGTGTGATCATGGGGCTGGCCTGGTGGCTTGTCGGGATCGTGGCCTTTATCTCTATCATCGGCATCCCATGGGGAAGAGCCTGCTTTATGCTGGGCAGCTTCTCATTCTTTCCTTTCGGAAAAGAAGCCATCAGCCGTGATGACCTGACGGGTCGGGAAGACCTGGGTACCGGTGTTCTGGGTGTGATTGGCAATATCATCTGGTTTCTGGTCGCCGGTATCTGGCTGGCCATCGGTCACGTAACCTCCGCGATTGCCTGTGCCCTGACCATTATCGGCATTCCTCTGGCGATTCAGCATCTCAAGCTGGCAGGAATAGCGCTATTTCCGATTGGCAAGACCGTGGTGCCTAAAGAAGTAGCTCGACTGGCGCATGAAGAAAATGCTCGAGCGGAACTGGATGAGTGGCGCGGGAATTGAGTTTGCGGCTCTGTGCAGCCTCTACTTGTGATGTGCGGCTGAAGAGTTGAGTCTGATTTGACCTCTTGTTTTCTTTTAAATACTTTTATTGACTAATTTTGCTTGCTGATTTAGTCTTTGGGTTCTATGTAAATGGGAGTGTGGAATGTCCAGTATCGAATCTAAATTAGCCCTGTTAAAAAAACATCTTGAATCGGCCGCTTTTTTGGTGGGCAAGGAAGGGGCAGAGAAAGATGTTCATTCAGAGGTTATACAAAGCCTTATTATCGTTTCTGAACTTGAGGGCTTATCGACTAAGCAAGCTGAACCAATATTAAATAAAGTGGCTGATATAAATGAGGTTGAAAAAGTAAATCGAAGGCTTAGGCTTTGGGCAAAACGACAAAATCAAATCAACTCGAGAATATTAAATGCGTTTCTAAAGTTAAAGCGGTCTGGATTAACAGTGATAACGGAATCTGATCTTAGAGGTGAGTTTTTAGAGGAGAAATCTTTCGACAGTAATTTTTTGCAAATGAAAATCATTGCCGAAAAAAATCACGGGAAGGTGTTTGACCAGTATGGTGAGATTATTTCGATATGGCGCCCTGTGGCTGATGGAGTGAATGAATATGAGAGTATTGTTTTTGGGGGTGATTGATAATGAAATACGAAGAGTTGATAAAAAAATTCAGGAATTTCAATGCTCAACGTGTTACCTGTAGGAAGGTTTTTTGCACCACTTGTGGTGGTATTGCATATGCAGTGAAAAGTAACATGAGTGCCGAGTTGCAAGCTGATATAAGAGCCGCATTGTTAGAAATGAGAGTTTCAGATTTCATTAATATGGGAGATTGGGGGGAGTTGTTGAGGTGTTTTGATCCTGATGGTGTCGATTCAGTTTTTGAGCGAGAGGAAGAGCTCATTGATATGACTGATATTCGGCAACTAGATCAGTACTTGCTGGATGCAAGACGAGTGATGAATCATAAGCCGACATATAGGCGTCATCTAAGTCAAGGTGTTGAGACTGCCATCAAGACATCAGACGAATCACTTATTGAAACGGTTGTTATTATTCTTGGTCGGGATGTTTTGAATAATAAGCGGTTGCTTGATTTGGCTCTGGAGAAATCAAGGCATAATGATCAAATCCATCGTGTTTTGTATAACTTTATAAGGGAAGATATGACAGAGGTTAGAGGGTATGTTGGAAATGGGAGGGTTGTCAGTGGCGGTAAATCTAAAGTTTGGAGTTGTTTTTTCTGATCGTTAAGCCACTGCACTGCCCCAAAAAGATGAAATCGGAAACAAGATGGAATCTTTGTTTGGATATCATGTAAATAAACCCGAGCTGTTTTTATGTTTGAAGTTCACGTCGTTGGCTTGAGTTGCAGTTTTGCCCCTTTTTTATGATCGTTTTATGGTCGAAGTTTTTCCTTGGATTGTACAGGTTGGTGAGGGTGATCATGCGGATAGTTTCTTTTACTGAAGCCAGAAATGGCCTCAAGTCGGTGCTGGATGATGTCGTAAATGATGCCGACTGCACCGTTATTACTCGTAGGGATTCGGAAGATGCGGTTGTGATGTCATTGGAGTATTACAACAGCCTGATGGAAACCGTTCATTTGTTGAAATCACCGGCTAACGCAGCGCGTTTGAACACGTCCATCGAGCAGTTTAAATCCGGCAAGGTGACGGAGCGGGATGTAATCGATGAGTAGGCAGCTCGCCTGGACGGATGGCGCCAGGGAGGATTATCTGTACTGGCAAGGCCTGGACAAGAAAACGCTCAAGCGTATCAATAAGTTAATCATTGATACCAAGCGTTCGCCGTTTGAAGGAATCGGCAAGCCCGAGGCTCTCAAGGAGAACTTGTCGAGCTTTTGGTCGCGCCGGATTGGTGAAACCAACCGGCTGGTTTATGCCGTCGATGACGTTTATCTGACGATCATTTCCTGTCGTTATCACTATTGATCGCAATCAGACGCGCTGACTCACTTTCTACACTTTTCTCGCCTTGATCGTTCGTCCTTTTACCCTTCCCTGATTCAATATCCGCACCGCTTCTCTGGCCATTGGTCGTTCAATGGCGACGTAGCTAACGTAATCCAGAATATCGATATTGCCCACAGCACTGCCGGGAATGGTTTTGTCTGCGGTAATCGCTCCAAGAACATCGCCGGGCCGCAGTTTGTGTTTGCGACCTGCGGCCAGGCACAGGGTGGCGGTGGCAAGTTGAGTTGGAGCGGGTGTCTGTTCTGCCAGTTCGTCGAAGGCCAGCTCGGTTGGGTCGGTGTCTTGCTGGTCGCGAATAGCCGCCAGTTTGTAGTCCTCATTGTCGCTGACCAGGCTGATGGCCAGGCCGCTTTTTCCGGCGCGTCCGGTTCGGCCAATACGGTGGGTGTAGACTTCCGGGTCGCGGGGCAGTTCGACGTTAATCACGGCTGGCAGGTCGTCGACATCGAGGCCGCGAGCGGCGACGTCGGTGGCAATCAGGAAGTGGCTGCTGCCCTGTTTGAACTGCGTCAGCACCTGATCGCGGTCGCGCTGTTCAAGATCGCCATGCAGGGCTCGGGCAGTAAAGCCGAGATCGCGCAGTTGCTGACACACGTCTTCGGTTGCCTGACGGGTGTTGCAGAACAGTACTGCCTGTTGAATATTGAAGTGCGCCAGTGCCTGCTCAAGCGCGTCAAAGCGCTGGGACTTCTGGCAGCGAATGACTTGCTGGTCGATGCTGCTGGCCTGATGCACGCTCTCGATACGCACTGTCACCGGATCGGTCAGCAATTCATCGCTGAGTTTCTCGATGTTGGTCGGGTAGGTGGCGGAGAACAGCATGGTCTGGCGCTTGTTGGCGATATGGCCAACGATATGGTGAATGTCGTCGCTGAAGCCCATGTCGAGCATGCGGTCAGCTTCGTCCAGAACCAGCGTTTCCACCTGCTCCAGATTCAGCGTCTGCTTGCGCAGATGATCCTTGATGCGTCCCGGTGTGCCGACGATCACGTGGGCACCGTGCTCCAGTGAGCCAATTTGCGGGCCAATGGAGACGCCGCCACTCAGAATCAGAATCTTGAGGTTGTCCTGAAATTTCGCCAGCCGACGCAGCTCGGTCGCAACCT
Source organism: Oceanospirillaceae bacterium (assembly GCA_002723385.1). Lineage (GTDB taxonomy): Bacteria > Pseudomonadota > Gammaproteobacteria > Pseudomonadales > Oceanobacteraceae > Oceanobacter. Next base: position 16,002 of record PBNY01000031.1, read on the forward strand.
GGGTTGCCAGTTCTCGGGTTGGACAGAGCACCAGCGCCTGCACCCCGAAGAAGCGTGGGTTGAGCTTGTTCAGCAACGGCAGACCGAAGCTGGCGGTTTTGCCGGATCCGGTGCGAGCCTGGGCCAGAATGTCGTGTCCGGCCAGTGCTTCGGGCAATGCCTGGCGCTGAATCTCGGTCATGTTGGCATAGCCCAGACGCTTCAGATTGTCGATCTGGGTCGCGGGCAAATTCAGTTTGCTGAACTCGGTCTCGCTGGCGGGTGGCTTCTCGTCCGGTCGAAGCGGGCGCTGGTGGGAAGGGTTCGAGCTGTTGGTCTGCTCCGACGGCTTTTTATGGCCTGGCTTGGGTTTTTGGGAGTGCTGTTTGCGGTTGTTGCCGCGATTGCCCCAGGGGTCGGTCATCAGTTGGCTGCCTTGCGCTTCAGGAAAACGCCGGTTTCGATGTGGTGGGTGTACGGGAACTGGTCGAACAGGGCCAGTCGCTGCACGTCGTGGGTCTCGGTCAGCTGTTCAAGGTTGTTGCCCAGAGTTTCCGGGTTACAGGAAATATAGATGATGTGGTCGTAACCCTGAATCTGTTTGACCGATTCTTCGTCCAGTCCGGCGCGTGGCGGGTCGACCAGTACCGTGCGAAAGTCGTACTCGCTCAGCTCAACGTCGCGCAGGCGTTCGAAGGTGCGTTCGCCCCGCAGTGCCTGAACAAATTCCTCGCTCGACAGGCGGGCGATGATCAGATTGTTTATACCGTTATCTTGAATGTTGACTTGCGCCGCTGCGACGGAGGTTTTGGAAATCTCGGTGGCCAATACCCGATCAAAACGGTCCGCCAGCGCGACGGAGAAGTTGCCATTGCCGCAATACAGTTCCAGCAGATCGCCGCCGATGGCGTTGTCCGGGGTATTGGCAGGAACGGCACAATCGCGCGCCCAGCTCAGCATATTGCGGTTCATCTCGCCGTTGGGTTGAGTGAAGCCGCCTTCAATCTGACGATAGCTGTAGGTATTGCCATCCACTTCCAGTTGTTCGGTGACGTAGTCGCGTTCCAATACCAGCTTCTGCTTGCGTGAACGGCCGATAATCGGGAAGCCAAGAGTGTCCATCAAGGCACGTGCTTCGGATTCCCAATCTTCTTCGAGTTTCTTGTGGTAAATCAGGGTGATCAGGGCGTCGCCGCTCAGGGTAGTCAGGAACTCACACTGGAACAGGCGGTTCTTGAGCAGCTCGCTGGCGTTGATGGCATCCAGCAAAGTCGGCATCAACCGGTTGATCAGCTCGGAGGCAATCGGAAAGTCGGTCACCTCGTAAGCCTTGCTCTTGTTGCCCGGTTCGAACATGGCGTAAAAACAGCGGTCGCCTTCATGCCAGATGCGGAATTCCGCTCGCAAACGAAAGTGCGTCGGCTGACTGGCGAAACATTCCAGTTCAACTTCCGGTTGGTCGTGGGGTTGAAACGGAGCCAGCATCTCGGCCAGTTGCGTTTTCTTCTGCTTCAGAAGAGAGGTGTATAGGTTTGGGTCGATGCCGGGTTGGTACAACTGGCTCATAAAAACCGGTATTCTCCGTGGCTTGCTCTGGTTCGGCTTGCCTGAAGATGCGTCGCTTGGTGTTCGCGTGTCGCGGCAACGGGCCTGGCCGAGTGAACGGAAATGGAAAAAAGCCAGCGATTCTAGTGCCTGCTGCACCGCTTGGCCAGCCGTATAACAACAATAACAAGAGTCAGGTGTGTTCTGACGGAGACAAAGAGTAGGGGCGATGAGTGATGTGCTGGACGAGCTGATTGGTTTGCTGCAACTGGAATCGATTGGTATGAACCGTTTTCGCGGGCACTGTCAGGATTTGGGATTTCGCAGTTTGTTCGGTGGTCAGGTATTGGGGCAGGCGCTTTCCGCCGCCATGCAGACCTTGCCGGAGCGTATTACATCGGGTGCCGATGACCGGGGCGGGGAGTGGTGGCCGAACTCTCTTCATGCCTATTTTCTTCGTCCGGGCAGTGTTAACGACAGTATCGAATTTGAGGTCACTCCGACGCGTGATGGGCGATCGTTCGCCAATCGTCAGGTTGTGGTCAGTCAGCGTGGCAAGCCCATCTTGTCGATGATTTGCTCCTTTCATTTGCCCGAAAACGGGTTTGAGCATCAGACTCCCATGCCGGATGTGGCCGGGCCAGAAGGGATTCCCTCTCAGGTAGAGCTGGCGCGTCAGTGGCGTGATGGTTTTCCTGAACGGGTGCGTCATATTTACACGGCTGACAAACCCATCGAGATGCGCGTCATTGATCCGGTTAATATTTTCTCACCGGACGTGCGTGAGCCGTTCAAGCATGTCTGGATTCGCAGTGACGATGCCCTGCAAAGTGACTCTGATGACACGGTTCGTCATCACACCACCATGCTGGCTTACGCCACCGACTACAATCTGATTACGACGTCGTTGTACCCGCACGGCGTATCGGTGTGGCAGAAGGATATCCAGCTGGCCAGTCTGGATCACAGCATCTGGTTTCATCGTCCGTTTCGCATGGACGACTGGTTGCTGTATTCCATCGACAGTCCCAACGCCGGAGGCGGACGGGGTTTCGCGCGTGGGCAGATTTTCAATCAGGATGGTGTGTTGGTGGCATCGGTGGCTCAGGAAGGCCTGATTCGCCACCGTTCAGAATGATGTTCAGCGGCTCAGTCAGCGGATACGGCTGTTTGAACCACTCCATTCGTTGCCTTGTCTTCGCGCGCGGCACTGGTCAGTAGCGCCTTGCTCACCACGCCCGGATGCGGCGACAGAATCAACAACGGATTGATACGGGCATCGTTCAGACTCACGGTCCAGTGCAAATGTGGGCCGGTCACCCGGCCAGTTGCGCCGACCGTCCCCAGGCGGTCTCCAGCTGTTAATACATCTCCTTCTTTCACTTCGATGCTGTCCATGTGACAGAACATGCTGATCAGGCCTTCACCATGATCCATAAACACGGTATTGCCGTTGAAATAGAAATCGCCGGTTAATGTCACCTTGCCATCGGAAGGAGCGACAATGGGCGTGCCGGTGTTGGCAGCAATATCCAGCCCTGAGTGCGGGTTGCGTTTTTGCCCGTTGAAGTAGCGTTGCAAGCCAAATGGGCTGGTTAGGATGCCTTTGAGTGGCCAGGCCATGGGTTGCCAGGTTTCGGTTTGCTCGAAATTTCGGAACGCAGCCAGCATGTCTTTTTTCTCGGCTCTGACACGCTTGAGGGCCTCTTCACTGAGATTGACGTGTTTGCGTTTAACGGTCAGGCGTTGTTCTTTGTAAGGGTGGCTTTTGATGGTGAATGTGTGAGTCTTGCCATTGATCAGAGCCTGATGGTCACCCGGTTTGGCTGATAACGGGATGCCGATGACGGCTTTCCACTGGTCGCGATTCTCATTCGGCGGCAACAGCATCACGGGTTTGCCCCTGAACGTCGCTTGTGGTCGTTGCTCCCGATTGCCTGCATCCAGAATGACCACGCCGCCGGGAATGCTGTGCTGAAGCGGGTGCTCCGGGGTGATGTGTTCCTGATCAGAGAGCGCAAACAGGCTCAGCAACATGTGCAGCAGGTGGGAGATGAGCTCAAGCATGGGGTGTCCTTTTCTGATGCCGAAGAGAATTCAGGTGCGGCATTTTTCAGTATAGGTCTGATCGCCCACCCAGTTGAAGTGGCGATGCTGTTATTGCTCGGAGGGATTGGACTCAATCACGTTACAGACCAACTGGCCGCGTCCGAGCCGGGTCTGGATGCGGTCGCCAGGCTGGACCTGATCTGCATTCTGAATGACAGCCCCTTGTTCGGTCTCGCAAATGGCGTAGCCGCGTCCGAGGATACTCAGCGGGCTCAAGCTGTCGAGTAATTTGACCTGGCTGGTCAGGCGCTGGCGCTGGCTATGCAGTTGTTGCTGCATCGCCCGTTCGAGTCGTTGGCTGAGCAGTTGCTGGCGCTCCTGGCTGGCCTTGATAATGCGCTCGGGGTGCTGGTGCTGCAGTGCTTGCTGGTAGCGATTGAGGGTATGCATGCGGTGCTGTTGCAGTCGTTGCCAGCCTCTCATTAATCGTGCCTCCAGCTGATCGAGATGCTGGGAGCGACGTTGAATGTCGTGAAGCGGGCCGCGCAGGCGTTGACTCAAGCCGGTCAGGCGCTGTCGTTGCAGCTGCAGGCGCTGTTGTATGCGTTGTTGCAGGCGACGTTGCATTTGATCCAGCAGCTGGCGCTGTTGTTGGCGATCCGGGCTAACCATCTCGGCGGCTGCGGAGGGGGTGGGGGCTCTTGCATCAGCGGCGTAGTCGGCAATGGTGGTGTCAACTTCGTGACCGACGGCGCTGATGATGGGGATGACAGACCCGGCAATGGTGTGGGCCAGCTGCTCATCGTTGAAGCACCACAAGTCCTCTAGTGACCCGCCGCCTCGCCCGACGATTAGTACATCGACGCGATTGTCGCGGTTTGCGCGTTCAATGGCCGCATGGATCTGCGCTGCGGCTTCGTTGCCTTGCACCAGGGTTGGATAAATGTCGACTTCAATGTCTGGAGCGCGGCGGGAGAGTACTGTCAGGATATCGTGCAGCGCAGCGCCTGTGGGGGACGTGATGATGCCGATCCGTTTCGGTGTCGGAACAGGGCGTTTGCGTTCAGCGGCAAACAGGCCTTGTTGGGCCAGTCGGGTTTTCAGTTCCTGAAAGGCAAGCAGCAATGCGCCTTCGCCAGCAGGCTTCATTCCATCAACGATGAGCTGATAATCGCCGCGTGCTTCATAAAGGCTGACCTTGGCGCGAATTTCCACCAGATCGCCTTCTTTCGGATGAAATCTGAGTTGACTCACCCGGGAACGAAACATGGCGCAGCGCACCTGCGCGCCGCTGTCCTTGAGTGAGAAATACCAGTGGCCGGATG
>PBNY01000032.1 GCA_002723385.1 Oceanospirillaceae bacterium
CATCAATGTCCAGGCTGTCGTTGAGCAAGTCATTGTCGTAGCTTTTGGCGGGAACGATTTCGTTCAGGGCCCGAGCCTGCGCCATGCGAATGTTGTGTTCAATTCGATCCGCTGTCACGACCTGCGTGACCGAAATTGCCCCAGCGGTTACCAGTGCAAAGAGGCTCAGACCCACTGCGTTATGGCGAATGGAAGCGATTAATTCCTGCATTTTATGCTTCCTCCTTGCGAGTCAGACCGCGTTTGGCCTTGCTGTGACCATAGGTTCTGGGCTGGGTGTAGGCATCGATAAAGGGTGCTGCGAAGTTCATCAGCAGTACCGCGAAGGCAACCGCATCCGGATAGGAGCCCCAGGTTCGAATGATATACACCAACACGCCAATACCGGCTCCGTAAAACAGACGCCCGCGAGGCGTGGTAGAAGCTGATACCGGATCCGTTGCGATGAAAAAAGCTCCCAACATGGTTGCACCGCTGAACAGATGCAATGACATCGGCGTGTACATGTCGGCATCCCAGCCAAACATCAGCGAGCACAAGGCCAGTGCCCCGATCATGGAAACCGGAATGTGCCAGGTAATGATCTTGCGCCAGATCAGCACCAGACCGCCAGCCAGATAGGCGAGATTCACCCATTCCCAACCGCCATTGAGCAAGCCATTAAAGGTGGACTGAGCCAGTACTTCATCCGAAGTGCTTTTATCGATCAGGTGCTTGTAGGTATCCAGTGGCGTCGCCCCGGTAAACGCGTCCGCGCTACCGCCTGCAAAGATGGCCGACAGGGCATCGCCAATACCAGCAGTGGCGGCTGCATCCATTTGCACAGAAATTGGCCAGTTGGTGGTCATCTGGACCGGGAATGACACCAGCACCAGTGCGTAGCCGACCATGGCGGGATTAAACGGGTTGTTGCCAATGCCGCCATAAAGCTGTTTGGCGAAGATAATCGCAAAGCTGGATGCCACGACGGTGACCCACCAGGGGGTAAAAGGAGGCAGAGCCAATCCCAGCAAGACACCGGTCAACAAGGCGGTGTGATCGTTGAGGAAAAACGCAATCGGCCGCTGACGCAATTTGAGAATCAGGGCTTCACTGGCGACGGCAGCGGCTGCGGCCAGCACGACATTGATCAGGGTTCCGAAGCCAAACAGGCCCGTCGTGACCAACAGGCCTGGCACGGTGGCCAGAATCACGGTCAGCATGACCCGCCCCGTTTGATTGGTCCCGTGCGTGTGAGGGGAAGAGAGAGTAACCAGAGCCATTAGTCCGCCTCAGTGCTGGTGGATTCTGCGAGAGTGGGCGCTTTGACGCCTTCCGGGAGCTGCTGTATCAGCTCGTTCAGCTTTTGCTGTTGTTTGTCGACGCCCTTGCCCAGCGCATCGACAGTTGGCAGGTTTTGTTCCCGAGCCATATCCAGACGCTCCCGGGCTTTCTGCAGACGATCCTGCTGAGCCAGAATTTTCTTGTTCAGTGTCTCAAGGTCGACCTCCGGCTTGGCTGCGGGCTCTGAAGGGCCTGAGCTTGCCTTGTCGTAAGCCGCTTTGGCTTCCTCAACACGGGCTTGCTGCTTGGCGATGCCTTCTTTCAGGGCGGGCACGGTATCCAGACCTTGTGCTTCGGCATCCGCCAGGCGTTTTTGAGCGGTATCCAGGCGCGCCTGAGCGGTCTCCCATTTACGTTTCAGGCGTTCCGGGCTGTTTGGATCCCCTTTGTCTGTATCGCCAGCGGCAGCAGGAGCGGCTTTCAATGCTTTTTTCTCGGCGGCGATTTCCCTGGCCAGATCTTTCATACGGGTCTGGGATTTTTCCAGAGCCGTGGTCATGGCGGCTGTCTTGGTTTCGTCACCTGCTTCCTGCGCGGCTGCCAGTTTCTCTTTGGTTTTGGCGATCGCAGTCTGGGCGGCTGTCAGCTGTTTCTGCAGTTTTTCCAGTGCCGGAGAGCTGGCAGGGGCGGAGGCGTCTGAGCTTGCGGTGGCAGGTTTGTCGGCGGCCTGTTTCTCTTTCTTGGCCGCTGCTGCCGCTTCAGCTCGGGCTTTGCGTTTGGCTTCTTTCTCGGCAGCTTCACGTTCCTGACGTGCGACCCGACGCTCGAAGTGTTCTCTGGCGCGTTCTGATTTCGCCTGGGCTTCGCGTTCCTCACGAATTGAGCCTTTGGCAAAGCGGTAATACTGCACCAGTGGAATGCGGCTTGGGCAGACATAGGAGCAGGCTCCGCATTCAATACAGTCGAACAGGTTGTGTTGCTCTGCCTTGTCGAATTCCTGGCTTTTGCTGAACCAGTACAGCTGTTGCGGTAGCAATTGCACCGGACAGGCTTCCGTGCACATTCCACAGCGAATGCAGGCCATGGCCGGATCGTTCAGCGGCAGTTCCTGTTCGGTCGGTGCTAACAGGCAGTTGGTGGTTTTCACCACCGGAATATCGGATCCCGGCAAGGCAAAGCCCATCATTGGGCCACCCATGATGACACGCTCGTGCTTTTCCGGGCGATAACCGGCTTGCTTGAGCAAGTGTTCGACCGGCGTGCCCAAAGCGACTTCCCAGTTGCCCGGATTCATCACCGTACGGCCGGTCACCGTGGTGATGCGGCTGACCAGCGGCTCGCCCAGATTGACAGCGCGATGAATGGCTGCCGCGGTGGACACGTTCTGGCATACGATGCCGAGGTTGGCCGGAATACCGCCGGAAGGGACTTCCTCGCCGATCAGAATCTGGATCAGCTGCTTCTCACCGCCAGACGGATACTTGGTCGGAATGCTGACGATATCAATATGGTGTTCTTCGTGCAGTGGTACCAGCGCTTCATTCAATGCCTTGACGGCTTCCGGCTTATTGTCTTCAACACCCACCAGGCAACGCTTGGCTCCCAGTATGTGCAGCAGAATCTGGGCTCCCTGAACGATCTCGGCGGCACGCTCACGCATCAGCATGTCATCGGATGTGATGTATGGCTCACACTCGGCGCCGTTCAGGATCAGGGTATGAATCTGGCTTTGACCTTCCTGGTCACGTTTTACCGACAGTTTGACGGCGGTCGGGAAGCCCGCACCACCCATACCGGCAATGCCGGATTCACGGATGCGGTTCACCAGTTGAGTCGGTTCGATTTTGCTGTAGTGATTGACCCCCAGTTCCTGACACAGGCTCTGGTGTTCGATCCATTCATCCTTGCCATCCGGTGTGATGACGATACACAGCTCGTTCAGTCCTGATGCGTGAGGCACCGGACGAGGTTCGACGGCTGTCACCGTTCCGGACGTCGGTGCATGCAATGGCACACTGACGAAGCCTTCGGGGCGAGCGATGGTCTGACCTTTCAGCACCTGATCACCGACCTTGACCACGGGAACGCCCGCAGCACCAATGTGCTGGTGCAAGGGCAACACCAGCTCTTCTGGCAGCGGTGAGCGTTGAATCGGACGTTGGGTGCTCTGGGTCTTGTTCTCAGCCGGGTGAATACCGCCGTCGAAGGTGTGCAGTTCGATGACGTGGGTCATGCAGCTTCTCCCGGATGAGATGAGGCGCCCGGATGAGATTTATCCGTCGCAATGAGTTCTACGCCAGAGGTTGGCGCTTGCCAGTACCAGCTGCTGGTGGTGGTTTCGATCGGAACCATATCGATACAGTCCACCGGGCAAGGTTCAACACACAGGTCGCAACCAGTGCAATCGTCGACAACCACGGTGTGCATTTGCTTCGCTGCGCCGATGATGGCGTCCATCGGGCAGGCCTGGATGCATTTGGTGCAGCCGATGCATTCATCTTCACGAATCAGGGCAACGGTCGGAACAGACTTTTCGGCACCGTGTTCGGCGTCCAGTGGTTCCGGTTCCACGCCCAGCAAATCGGCCAGCGACTGGATCGTACCTTCGCCACCCGGAGGGCATTTGTTGATTTTTTCACCATTGGCAATGGCTTCCGCATACGGTTTGCAGCCCGGATAGCTGCACTGGCCACATTGGGTTTGTGGTAGCAGATTATTGATCTGATCGACAATCGGGTTGCCTTCAACGCGGAAACGAACCGCGGCAAAACCGAGAACGGCGCCGAAGATCAGCGCCAGAACCACCAGTGCAATGATGGCAAGAATGATACTGCTCATAGATTCTCCGTCAGATACTCACAAGACCGGTAAAGCCCATAAAGGCCAGAGACATCAGTCCGGCTGTGATCATGGCGATGGCAGAACCCTGAAAGGGTTTGGGAACGTCGGATACGGCGATGCGCTCACGCATGGCTGCAAACAGCACCATCACCAGAGAAAAGCCAACGGCGGCACCAAAGCCGTAGAGAATGGATTCAACCAGGCCGTTGTCACGCTTGATGTTCAACAACGCAACACCCAGCACCGCGCAGTTGGTGGTAATCAACGGCAGGAATATACCTAAAACGCGATAAAGAAGTGGACTGGTTTTCCGAATAGCCATTTCGGTGAAACCGACCACGACCGCAATCACAATAATGAAACTGATGGTTTTCAGGTACTCCAGCTCCATGGGCACCAGTAACCAGTTGTAAACCAGATAACTGCACAGGGAGGCCAGTGTCAGTACGAAGGTGGTGGCGGCACCCATGCCAATGGCGGTCTCCAGCTTGTTGGAAACCCCCATAAAAGGGCACAGGCCCAGAAACTGAACCAGCACAAAGTTGTTTACCAGGATCGTGCTTACCAGAATCAGCAGATATTCAGTCATTTGCTACTCTCAGAGATGGCCAGCGACAAACTTTCCCCGGCTTGAGCGCTGTCGAACGCGCCAGCACCAGTCTGGCGGTCAAAAATTGGCTGCGCATTATCCCAAAAGATTGTTATTTCACTCAAGCAGGTTTGGAAGTGCTTTTCATTCTATTTGGGAATAAGGTTATCGTTGGTGATAGCGCTTTGTTGCCAGACAAAGATGGAGCGCAGTGTAAGACTTTGGTTTAGGCCGTGGGCTGATTCGAGTCAATATAACCCAGCGGTTATGTTTTTATTTTGGTCTGTACACATTGGCAAGCGCTGCTTTCCGCATACAGAGGGTTATACAAATTTCCGGGCCGCGAAGAAATTGGCGCTTGGGCGGTGTTTATTGCTTCGTTCGGACTGGCCTTGGGACGCCAACCCCGGTCGCAGAATCTATACTTGAATCATGGGCTTTGTATCCAACCATGGATGACAAAGACGATAACAACGATAACACCGGACTCAATCGCACTATGAACATTGCAACCAGCTGGGCCAGACACAAAGAGCCAGATCAGGCGGCTCGCATTGCTGTTGAATGTCTCACCGAACGCCTGACAGCAGCACCTCATCAGGTGATTGCTTTTTATACCGAGGATCTCGACAGCGAGTCACTGCGCCTGGCGCTTGCTTTGGCGCTGCCTCAAAGCCAGATCCACGGTTGCTCGTCTTGTGGTGGTTTCATGACTGAAGAAGGCATGTTTGAACCCGATGAGGAAGGCGGCGTGCTGGGCCTGTGGGGCATGTATGACGAAGGCGGCAGTTTTGGTTCGGCGCTGGCGGAACTGGACGACGATCCGGTTGCTGGCGCACAGGCCGCCTTGATCGAAGCCATTGACGTTGCCGATCGTGCGGGAGAAGCCCCGGAAATGATCTGGCTGACCGCCACGCCGGGTAACGAAGAACGTATTATCGAAGGTCTTCAGCAGCTGGTTGGCACCAATATTCCGATTCAGGGCGGCAGTGCCGGGGATAATCAGGTCAGTGGCAACTGGTCGATCTTCTCACAGAGCCAGTGCTCAACGCAGGGCGTGGCGGTGACGGTGATGTATCCAGGCGGGCGCTTGTCGCCCATTTTCCACAATGGTTATTCGCCGACGTCTCATCAGGCAACGATTACACGCGCTGATGATCGGGTATTGTACGAATTGGATGGCGAACCGGCTGCCGAGGTTTATAACCGCTGGACCGGGGGAGCGATTGGCGACTTCCTTGAAAGCGGTGGCAATGTGCTCGGTTCTACGACCCTGTTTCCGCTTGGGCGAGAAGTCGATCAGATCGATAATCAGGTCTATTACAATCTCTCTCACCCTGAGACCGTCACGGATGACGGTGCTCTGACCCTGTTTTCCAGCGTTGAAGAAGGAGAACAGCTGGTGTTGCTGGAAGGCTCGGTGTCCAGTCTGATCAAACGCGCTGGCCGGGTGGCTGCCTCAGCGATGGAGGTTGGCAATATCACTGGATCGGAACTGGCAGGCGGTCTGGCAATCTACTGTGCTGGATGTCGCCTGACCGTTGGCGATACCATGGATTCCGTGGTTACTTCCATCCAGCAGGCAACGTCGGGCAAGCCATTTATTGGTGGCTTCACTTTTGGTGAGCAGGGATGTTTTCTGAACGGCGATAATCGTCACGGCAACCTGATGATTTCCTACGTTGCCTTTGCCGGGAACGATCAAGTATGACAACAGGAAGGAATTCTGATTCGGCTATGCAAGATTATCTGAACGTTCAGGATAGCTCCCCTCTGGAGGAGTTGCGCGAAACCCTGATTGATCTCGAACGCACCCGACGCCGGGAATCGGGTTTGCGCAAAGAGGCGGAGTGGTTGTATCGCGGTCTGACGCGCCTGACGCTGGCGGAATCTCCGGAAGCAGTGATGATGGACGTCGACCTGCTGCTGGCGGAATACATCCCCCACGATCAACTGCTGATTTTCACACCGGCCCCCAACGGGCATCTGCAGCTTGAGTTTGGCAATGATCCGGATCTCAGGGGAATCCAGATCGAGCCGGGCAAAAGCCTGAACAAGGTACTGTCCGGTACCGGTCTCAACTGTTTCAACCTCAAAATGCTGGCGGAGTGGAAGAGCGTCGCTGCACCACTGAAGGATCGCGTGGTCTCTGCCCTGCTGGTCGGGCTGGATTATCAGGGCACCAAGGCGTTGTTGCTGTGTGGCTCCGCCCATACCGGTACCTTCAAGAACGAACACCTGCACATGATGGAGCGCTTTTCGCCGCTGCTGGCACAGGCTCTCAGCGTTGCTGCCCGAAAAACCGAGCTGGCTCGAGAGGTCGAGTTGAAAACCGCAGAACTGCAGGAAGCCAAAGAGCGTGCGGAAGAATCAAATCGCAGCAAAAGCGCCTTTCTGGCGACCATGAGTCATGAGATTCGTACTCCGATGAACGGTGTGTTGGGGGCGGCAGAACTGCTGACAGAATCCGAAACCCTGTCGGAAGAAGATCGCAGTTTACTGGATATCATCAAGACATCCGGTTCACTGATGATCAATATCATCAACGATGTTCTGGATTACTCACGCCTGAACTCGGGACAGATTGAACTGGAAGAGGAAGCCTTCGCCATTGAATCGCTGGTGAACGATGTTGCCATGGTGATGCGTCCAATAGCCTTGCAAAAGCTGTTGTCACTGACAGTGGAACTTTCACCAGACATCAAACAGCGGGAGTTGGTCGGTGACAGCAATCGCCTCAAGCAGGTTCTGATCAATCTGGTGGGGAACGCAGTGAAATTCACCGACACCGGTGGTGTCACCATCGCGGTGGAGTGTCTCAGTCATGAAAGCCAGGGCATGGCGTTTCGGATGTCGGTCAGGGATTCCGGCATTGGCATCCAGCGTGACCAACAGGCAAAGCTGTTCGAACGTTTTACCCAGGCCGATTCCTCGACCAGCCGAAAATACGGTGGCACCGGTTTGGGGCTATCCATCTGCAAGCAAATCATTGAGCTGATGGGGGGAGAAATCGGAGTGGATTCGGAGGCCGGTCAAGGCTCCACCTTCTGGTTTGAACTGGCTCTGCCGGTGGCGGTCGGTCACGCTACCGGGGCCGACGAAGAGACTGGGGCACCAGAGCCGCTGCTGCCAATGAAGGTCTTGGTGGCGGATGACAACATCATCAATCAGACCATTCTTGATCGGATGCTGGAACGGCTGGGGCATCAGGTAACCGTGGTGGGTAATGGTCGACAGGCCGTCGAAGCGGTCTCCAGCGGTCAGTTTGACGTTGTCTTTATGGACTGGATGATGCCAGAACTGGATGGTATTCAGGCCACCGGGCTGATCCGCCAGTTAGCCGATGTCAACAAAGCGAAAACGCCGGTCATAGCCATGACCGCAAATTCCATGGCTGGTCATGAACAGCAATGCCTGAATGCGGGCATGAACGGTTTTGTCCCGAAACCGGCAACCTATCAGGACATAAGCAAGGCGTTGTGGGAATTATTCCGCTGACGCCTGGCTATCTTTGCCGACCAACGCCCACCTTTTCCGGTATCTTCCTGCTCGCAGCGCAAACCATTGTGGTCATAATCGCCCCATATCCTGTTATATGTTGATGTTTGCATCAGTATTGGTTCACATATTGGTGTTTGCCCCACTTTTTCCAGAGCGTCGCAAATAAATCGTTATTGCTCCTATCGAGCATTCGAATATCCTTGTGCACTGATCAAGATTTGAAGGAATGAGACCGTGACAAAACAAGCCAACGAAGACGTGCAGGCGGAAGAAACCGTGTCCGCACAACAGGACCTGGAAACCATCAAGGAAATCCTGTTTGGTGCTCAGGTTCGTCAGGCTGAAGACAATCGCCAGCATTCAGAAGATCGCTTGATTGCTGCTATCGACACGCTTCGCCAGGAAACCCTGAAATCGTTTGAGCAGGTTCAACAGTCCATTCGTGACCTGAACACGCGCCTGGATCAGCAGATTGCCTTCCAGAAACGCGAAGATCAGGCGATACAGCAAACCATCTCCGAGAACCTCGAAGAAGCGCGTAACGATGCAGCCAATCTGCAAGAAGATATGCAGGAAATGAAGCGCGAGCTGAACAACAAGGACACCGAAATCCAGGATGAGATGGATTACAAATTCCAGCAGCTGGAGCAATTGCTGCAGCGTGAAGTGGACAATCTGCAGGACCAGAAAGCCGACCGTAACAGCCTGGCAACCCTGCTGACCGGCATCGCGACCCAGCTGTCTGCAGCGGAAACCGCGTCTTCAGCAACCGAGCAGGACTAAGAACCGGCTCATGCACATCGAACAGCCCGCAGATTCGCAGTCCGTGTCTGACGGCACGCCTGACGCAGCCTCATCCGGCAGCGCATCGCAGCAGCTGGATTTACTGAGACAACTGCTGTGCGGTGAGGATTACCAGCAGATGGTAGCCCTCAGTCAACGTCTGACTGACGAGCAGACTCGACAGGAGTTTTTTGCTGCGATCATCGCTGAGGCCATTGCCATCCGGAATACGCAGGACGACGCCATCGCCCAGAGTCTGGCACCCCTGATCAGCGATTCCATGCACACCTCGATCCGGAACGACCCCGAGTCCGTCTCAGATGCCTTGTATCCGGTGATGGGACCGGCGATTCGGAAGTCGATTACCGAGACCATTCAGGCTCTGTTTGACAGCTTTAACAAGGCACTGGAAGACAGCTTGTCGATGCGTTCGCTGGGGTGGCGAGTCGATGCCTGGCGAACCGGAAAAAGCTACTCCGAGGTTGTGTTCCTCAAAACCCTGAACTACCGGGTAGAAGAAGTCTTCCTGATTCACAAGGAAACCGGCCTGCTGGTGCATCAGGTGGCGCAGAGCCTTGGAGTCAGTAAAGACGCCGACATGATGTCCGCCATGCTGACGGCGATTCAGGATTTTATTACCGACTCGTTCGAAGTCGATGATGATGAACGTCTCGCGTCGATGAAAATGGGCAGCCTGACGATTTTGCTGGAGCCAGGGCCCAATGCGGTTCTGGCCGTTGCGGTGCGAGGCAATGTTTCGTCTGACTACCGTTCCCTGCTGGTGAAAACCCAGGAAACCTGCCATCGTCGCTATGCTCGCCAGCTGCACGAATTTGATGGTGATACCTCCAGTTTCCGTGGCATCGATGACGTTCTGCGGGTGTGCCTGAAAGAAGAGCTGCAGAAGCCCGTCGAGAAAAAACGCAAAATTCCTGTCTACGGCATCCTGGGCCTGATTGCGGTACTCAGCGGTCTGGGTTGGTTCAGTTACACCCAGTATCTCTCGGATCAGGCATGGCGTGACTTCGTCGAGCGGCTGGACAGCGAACCCGGTTTGCTGGTTCGCAGCGCCAACAACTACGAGCGCACTCTTCAGGCATTAAGAGATCCGGTTGCCGACAGCCAGTCGTTTATCGATGAAGCAAGCGAGAAGGGGTACGCCATTGACTGGCAGGCCTACGTTGCCGTGGATGATGAAATTCTTTCTCGCAGGTTGATGGCACACCTGACGGCAGACACCGACCTTGAGGTTAACGACGGTGTGTTGTTTTTGACCGGTACAATGAGTCTTGAGCAACGCGCGGACTGGCAACGTATCGCGGCAGCAGTGCCGGGTGTTAAAGGTATTGACCTTGGCAAGGTCAGCATTACCGAGGGTGAGCAACGCGAGCGCTTGCTGGGTCAAATTGCAGCATTTCATATTGTGTACGACGTCAGTGAGCATGTCGTCGCTGCCAGTGGCGAACAAGCCGCCATGCAATTGGTTGACACTCTGATGCAGCTGGTGGATTCGCTGAATCCTGAAACCGAAACCCTGCGACTGACCGTCTCGGGGTTCAGCGACAGCACCGGCACCGAACAACTGCGCCGTACCATCAGTCAACAGCGCGCCGATACCTTGCGAGATTTTCTGGTTCAGCAAGGCATTCCCGAGCGGCTGATTCGCACCGAAGTGGGTGATGACGAACGCATTCAAGATATTCCGATGGAGCAGCGTCGCCGCTCCATTGTGACCGTAGAAATCAAACCTGTGGACAAATTGAGGGCTTTACAGTGATTCGCAAGAAAGTCTGTATGCTGGGGGCCTTTTCGGTCGGAAAAACCAGTCTGATCAGTCGTTACGTCAAGAGCCTGTTCAGTGAAAAATACCTCACGACCGTTGGGGTGAAAATTGAAAAGAAAACACTGGAGCTGAATGGCGAGACCATCCAGCTGATGATCTGGGACCTGGCCGGTGAAGATGACTTCACCCAGATCAATATGAGCTACCTGCGTGGCGCAGCGGGCTATATTTTAGTAGTTGATCCAACACGACCGGCCACCTTCCAGGTAGCGCGTGATGTACTCGACAAGGTCAAAGAGTCCAACATGGCAACGCCAACGGTGGTGGCGCTGAACAAGGCTGACCTGAAAGACGACTGGCAAGTGGACGAAGCGTGTCTGGCCGCATTGCGAGAGCAAGGCTGCGAAACCATTGAGACCAGTGCCAAATCCGGTGAGGGGGTTGAGGCGATTTTTGAGCGTCTGACTCTGAACATGATGCAGTAGGGAGTAAATCAATGGATACGCTGCTGGGAAGCCTGCTGGCTGGTTCACATCAAGTGGTGCTGGAATGTCTGTCCGAGTCTGAATACTCGACCTTGACGCCCATACCCGAGGTGATGCAGCCGTTGTTTGATGATTCCCGCATTCGTATCGAAGAACTGCCATTTCTGGAGCACTTCTTTTTCCTCGCCGATGAATACTGGCAGCAGCCGGAAGACGATTCCTTGCAGTCCGGTTCCTGGGTAGAAGAACTGGATAATGGCAAGGAGCTGTCTCTGGAAGCCACCGCGCGCATTGTCGATGGTCGACGGCTGGTGGTGCTGGAATACCTGGGCGACCGCTATCAGCAGGAAGTGGTGCGCCTGCAGGCGATGCGAGACAAGCTGCTGTTCAGCGAGAAACTGGAAGCGGAAGTGCGTCTGCGCACTGCTCGTATCCAGGCTCGCGAAGCAAGAATGACCGAAGAAGTCTCGGAGCAAGTGGAGCAGAAAACCGCAGAATTGCAGGACGCCAAGGACAAGGCCGAAGCGACCAGCGAAAGCAAAACCACCTTTCTGGCCACCATGAGCCACGAAATTCGCACGCCGATGAACGGTGTGCTCGGTGCAGCCGACATGCTGGCCGAATCCCAGGCC
Source organism: Oceanospirillaceae bacterium (assembly GCA_002723385.1). GTDB lineage: Bacteria > Pseudomonadota > Gammaproteobacteria > Pseudomonadales > Oceanobacteraceae > Oceanobacter. The sequence goes on from PBNY01000032.1 coordinate 11,878, forward strand.
CTGACGGACGATGACCGTGAGCTGATCGGTATCATCAAAACCTCTGGCTCACTGATGCTGAATATCATCAACGATATTCTCGACTATTCGCGCATGAATTCCGGCCGCGTAGAGCTGGAATACCGCCCTTTCCAGCTGGGTTCAATGATTGAAGGCATCGCCAAAGTGATGCGTCCGATAGTGGTTCAGAAGTCGTTGCAGCTGGATGTGGTGATGGATGACAGCACCCGCCATCTGGAGTTAAACGGCGACGATGAGCGCCTGAAGCAGGTACTGGTCAACCTGATTGGCAACGCGGCCAAATTCACCGAGAACGGCGGTGTCACGGTGTCAGCGCGTTTGCTGGCGCGGGACAAGGGACAGGTCTCGGTGCGTGTTGCCATCACCGATACCGGTATCGGCATTCGCAAGGAAGCCCAGGCCAGCCTGTTCGAACTCTTTACCCAGGCAGATGCTTCAACCAGCCGTAAATACGGCGGCACCGGCCTTGGGCTGTCGATCTGTAAACAGATTGTCGAGCTGATGGGCGGTGAAATCGGCGTCGACTCCGAGTGGGGGCAGGGTTCAACCTTCTGGTTTGAACTGACCTTGGCTGAAGTGGTTCGTGACGCCAAAGGCAGCGCTCAAGCCGGTGACGCCGCCACCGAAGACATTCCACCACTGGCGGTGCTGGTGGCAGACGACAACCCGATCAACCAAACCATTATGCAGCGCATGTTAGGTAAAATGGGGCATCGGGTTGTTACGGTTGGAGACGGTTCTGAAGCGGTCGATATCGTTCAGAAACAGCATTTCGATGTAATTTTTATGGACTGGATGATGCCCAAAATGGACGGTATCCAGGCCACTTGTGAAATCCGAAAACTGCCAGATGAACAGCAGTCACAAATTCCGGTGATTGCACTGACAGCAAACTCCATGGCGGGCCATGAAAGCCAGTGTATGGAAGCGGGTATGAATACCTTTGTCACCAAACCCACCACCGCGGCGGCAGTTCGTCAGGCGTTACACGGGTTGTTTGCGGCGGAAGCCTGAAGGTGTTTCAGGCTTTATTCGTCATCCCACGGACGATTTCCGTGTTTGTCTGTAAACGTGAAGGCTATCGCGTGATAGATAACCGGATCTTTTTTCTCCCAATGGCGGTAGGCTGCTGATACGCCAGAAGCCAGACCTCTGTTGCTTCCATATTCCATGCCTCTGTCTGCCAGAATTGAATTCAGTGACGACAAGCTGATGGTGAACTGCTTTGAATATAAAGCGATTGCCAACTCTCAAGACCTTTATGTATAGCTCTAACCTTTTCTTGAAAACTGTACAAATAAACAGTATATCAGTCGAGGCTGGAAATTTATGCCCATTATGTCGGAAAAGGTTGCTCGTTTTTCCACTACTTGATAGCGTAAGTTCTTGAATACAGGGACGTTAGGCGAAAAGGCTGCCTGATTTACGTGCCATGTGAACCATAAAAACGAGCGTGCGTGTTTATTTGGTGGAAGACTGTTCAGAAAATGAGGAATTGTACATGAAAATCAAACACTTAAGTCTTCTGTGCAATAAATTGAGCCACTGCAAAAACGCGCATGCCTAGAACTAAGCTGTTATGCAAATACCAAGGATCTAGAATGGGGTTAACCGAAAAAGACCTTCGAGATGCTCATTCTCAAGTTGCCGCTATGGTGCCGCAAGATTATGAATTAGATGCTATGGCGGTATTAAAAGGGCACTTGGTTACAGAGCAGAATTTTGAAATATTCTTTGAGCATGTATTGCCTGGACCCAAAGCTCTAGAAAAGGCGAGGCTGACCTTTCACCAAAAATTTCATTTGTACAAAGCATTTAATCCTGACAATAAACATGGGTGGCTTTGGGGTGCCATCAACAAGCTTAATAATTTGCGCAATGATGTTGGCCATAATTTAAAGTCTGACGACTTCAAAATAAAGAAAGATGAATTGGTTAACTTTATATATGACCAAAACCCTTGGAAGGGCTTAAACTCCGACGATGGAAATTGGGGTGATTTACGGAACTCACTAAATATCATCCATATACATCAAATACATATAAAGAAGGACTACAGTGCATAACAAAACGGTGTTGTCGCCTTCGGCTGGGACTGCCATTCCGCTGGCGCTCCATGTCAGCCCCAAACTGCTGCGTTAGGGCTCAAACTCAAATAAAGGATCACTGATGAGATTTAGAATTTTCATATTGCTTGCAGTCTTGGCAGGCTGTACCGCCACCAATCCAACTAAAGAGTCAGGTTTTTCTTCAGAACCAGCCTCATCAAAGTATAAAGCTGAGAAGACTGAAAGGGATTTTGATTTCGATGCTGCTTCTTTAGGTAAGAGAAAGTTTGTTGTGGGAGGACCGATAGGGAAAGATGGAAACAATAAACTGTATGATTTTTGTGATAGCTTTGGCCAATCTATCTGCTCTAGGCGGCTCGACAAATATACAGGAAAGAAAGGATTTATAGTTGAATCAGAGCCATTTATAAGTGATAGATTCTATTTTGGATATCATGTGATTTTAGAAGACGGTGAAGAACTAGTTTTGAAGTTAAGCAACGTCTACAAAGATAAAGACCCTATAGAGGCTGCGCTACATCTTATCAGTGCTGAGAGTTTGGAAAAGGCGAATGCCCTTCAGGGAGAAAGTCTAATCGAAGGGTTGTCAGTTACAGTGACAGGCCAAAGTTCCTCAGGAGGGCTGATTTCTATTCTTCTTAGTAATGGTGAAAAAATATCTCAAAATGAGCTAAATAAAAGAATCCAATTCATTAGTGAAAATATTCCTGTTGCTGAGCGCAATATGGTATTTTCAGAGATGAAAAATATAAATTTGAAATACGACGACTTTGAAGAAAGATGGTGGGTAAAGCCGAAGTCATTTTCAGATATGCCTGTTTATTCATACTTCGGAAAGAAAGGTTCTGATAAGTGGATTCGCTTTGTAGCAAATTTTGAAGGGTATGACTGGGTGTTTTTCGACCGAATTTCAATAGTCTCAAACTCACAAAGGTACGATAAATCCTTTAGTCATTATGATGTTAAAAGAGATAATGGAAGCGGCAAGGTTTGGGAGTGGATTGATATACCTGCAACTGAGAAGGAGGAGTCTATTTTGGTGGCTCTTAGTTTGCATCAGGGGAAAATACGTTTTTCAGGTAAATATGAATCCACCAAGGAGATCTCTAAAGAGCAGTCAATGGAATTAAAATCAATTCATGCGGTATACAAAGCAGTGCAGCCCTAACAAAGCGCTGCTAGGGACTTGCCTACGCGTCGCTTCGGCAAGCCCCAGAGCTCGGCGTTGAAGCTGTAGAAAAACCTCTCTCAACCGTCTTTCTGCGGTAAAATTCCCAGCCAGCAGCGAGGACGCGATATGCCACGGTATAAGCATTA
>PBNY01000033.1 GCA_002723385.1 Oceanospirillaceae bacterium
GCTTCTAAGTTGCTGATTTTTCAGTAGAAATGCTTGGTAGGACTACCCAGATTCGAACTGGGGACCTCTACCATGTCAAGGTAGCGCTCTAACCAACTGAGCTATAGTCCTGAAGCAAGTGGCGCGCATATTAGTCTTACCTTTTGGATTTGGCAACCCCTGCGTTCAAAAAAGTGTCATTTTCTCTTTCTGGCAACATCGCATGTGCCATCAGGTCACCTGCGACCTGTTCCCGTTTAGGTGCCTTTTGGCAACGGCAACTGATTTTGGATTGGGACACGGTGTGGAGGTGCTATAAGCGGAGCGGTTAGTTTCGACCCATATCCGCTGGTTAAAGCGCTACCTGGACATGGCTGGGGGCAATAGCTGTTTTTAATGATGCCGCCAAACCGCCCAATGCAACTCATTGAACGTTACCGATTCCCCGGTACTGTCTTCAGTATTCAATGTCGACTATGCATAATGCTCTCCGCAACAGAGCGTTGTCGGATATGTCAGTGGGCAGTCGTTGCATGGATTGCGTCTAAAACAAGGAAATGGAATATGGTTTATCGGTTACTGCTGGTGAGTATGGCTGCAAGTTTTTTGATGGCTTGTGGCGCTGGTGATGAGGAAGTGATGGGGGTGGGTGCGCAGCCTCAGACTGAGCTGGAATGCTATCAGTATTGGGAGTTTTATTACGCCACCGAGGGCGAGAATATCCGAATTGATGCCAATAACTGCATCATTTATATCTATAACCAGCCTCGGCGGATTCGTCTATACGGTTCAGATAACACGATGTATACAGAACCGGGTGTTCGGGTCGATGACCGTGGGGATGGTAATTTGATCGCTCAGGATTTGTGACGATGAGATGAAAAAGGCCAGCATTTTGCTGGCCTTTTGTTGTTGGCTGGAGGAGTTCTGGCGCTCTCCCGTTACCGCGACGCCCCTCGTTGCGGATCAAAGGCCCAGACTGCCAATGCGATAAAGCCGATCAGGCATCCGGTGACCACAGTGGCAGCTTCGCCATTCCATTGGTTGTATAAACTGAAGCGAATCAGTTCCACGCAGAATGTGAATGGATTGACGCTGCAGAGCCAGTATAGCCAGTCGCTGCTTTCCAGCATCCGCCAGAGCGGGTAGAGCGCTGACGACAGGAAGAACATCGGGAAGATCACGAAGTTCATCACTCCGGCGAAGTTTTCCAGTTGTTTAATAAAGCTGGAGATGAACAGCCCCAATGCTCCCAGTACCATGCCGCAAACCAGCAAAACCGGCGCCAGCCAGAGATAACCGATTGCGGGAGGTTGCACATCGAACCACCAGGCGATGGCCAGAAACGCATAGGCTTGCGGAATGGACACCAGTGCGCTGGCGGTGAGTTTGCACAGCAACAGGTACCAGCGGGGCAGGGGGCTCATTAGTAACACCCGCATGCTACCCATTTCGCGGTCGTAGACCATGGAGAGCGAGCTTTGCATGGCATTGAACAGCAGTACCATGGCTACCAGGCCTGGTGCGATATACACCTGATAGGTGATGTAGGTGTCGTATGGTTCAATGATTGAGATTCCCAGTGCTGCACGAAAGCCCGCCGCAAAAACCGCCAGCCAGATAAATGGCCGTACCAGTGAGCTGATAAAGCGGGTGCGCTGATGAACAAAACGCAATAGCTCGCGTTTCAGAATCCCGAAGAAGGCTTGCCACCAGGCTGATATGTTCATGACCTGGCCTCCGTTCCGGTAAGCGTTGAGAAGGCATTGACCAGAGATTGTTGCCCCGCTGTCTGGCAAATCGCTTCAGCATGATCGAATGCCAGCAATTTGCTCTTGTGCAGCAGCGCCACCTTATCTCGTGGGTGAATCTCTTCGATCAAATGAGTCGCCCACAGAACGGCGACGTTGCGTTCCTCGCACAACTCGCGAACGTGTGTGTTGATACTCTGACGTGTGGCTGGGTCGAGGCCGACGGTGGCCTCGTCGAGTAGCAGCAAGGAGGGCTGATGCATCAGGGCCCGGGCAATTTCCACCCGGCGACGGTGGCCGCCATTCAGCGCCCGGACTTTTTTGTGACGGGCGTCATTCATGTCCAGGCGGGTTAACTCGACATCAATGCGCTCCTGTCGCCGGGAACGGCTCATACCGTGCAAGCTGGCGTGGTAGTGAAGGTTCTCGGACACGCTCAGGTCCAGATCGAGTGTGCTCTGCTGGAACACCATGCCCATAGAGCCAAGCACTTTTGACGGCGCCACTTTCAGGCTTTGGCCATTGAGCAGGATGTCGCCTTGCTGCAGTCGAAACAGCCGACTGATCAGAGCGAACAGCGTACTCTTGCCAGCGCCGTTGAGGCCCAGCAAGGCGTGGAACTGTCCGGACTGAAGCTGAAAGCTGACATCATCCAGCGCCTGTTTGCCGCTCGGATACTGGAAGCTGATGCTCTGGATATCGACCAGGGCTGTGTTAGAGGCAGTGTCCGTCATGGTTAATCTGGCTTAACCGCCACCCCCCATGGAAAGCGGCCCACGCGAATGGACTTGATCGCTTTTCGCTTCTGAACGTCGATTACCGAGACATCGCCACTGATGCCGTTGGTGGTCAGCAGGTAGCGTTCGTCGGGGCTGAATTCCATGTGCCAGGTACGGCGTCCTACCAGCAGGTAGTCGATCACCTCGAAGGTTTTTGCATCAACCACCGCAATATGGTTGGCAGGGCCAAGAGCGACGAAGGCCGTTTTGCCATCATCGGTGAGCTTGATGCCAACCGGCTGTATTTTGTCGCCGTGAATGCCGCGAATTTCGAACCGGATCTTCTTGATCACTTCCTTGCTATCCACGTCAATGATGGCCACCGTGCCACCGATTTCGGCGCTGGCCCACAGGAGTTTGCCATCTTTGGTGAACTCGACGTGACGAGGGCGCTGATCAACTCGGGTGTTGTGAATCAGCTCATGGGTGTCGGTATCGATCCAATGCAGCATGCTGGTGGTTTCAGAGGTGTTGACCGCTACCTTGCCATCAGGGCTGATGGCCATGCCTTCCGGTTCTACCCCAACATCAATCTGGCCGATTACCTGTTCCTTGACGGTGTCCACCACGGTGACCAGGGCATTGTCTTCGTTGGCAATGTAAAGGCGGCGATCATCCGGATGCAGGGCGAACTGTTCCGGGTCTTCTCCAGACGGCAGGTTGGAGATGATGGTGTGTGTTGCCACATCCATCACCTGTACTGTGTCGTCATCACTGGCGCAGATGTAGAGCTTCGAATAGTCCTGGCTGAAAGTGATGCCACGTGGTCGCTGGCCCACGTCGATGGTCTCGATCACTTCCAGTGTGTCCAGATCGATCAGTGACAGAGAGTCGTCTTTCTCATTGGAAATGTAGGCCGTTGCTGCGCCTGCCGCCTGAGACAGGCACAGGGAGGCGCCAAACAGAAGAGCCGGTAAACAATTCTTGGTCTTGATGTGAGACGGCATTACCGGCCTCCATTAACAGTGTGTGTTTGGGACAGTGTGCAGCGGCTTTCCGGGCGATCGAATCCGAGTGTGTCGAGATCCGTGTGTGGGTGCAGATAGCCTTGCTGCGGTGATTGCGATACCAGCGCTCGGGGGTGTACCAGGGCAATGGGCTGGCGCAGTTGGCCATTCCACGGACGGTACGTCAGCTTGCGGCCCTTGAAGCCTGCGAGCTGGAAATCTTCGCTGAGCAAGTAGTGCATCAATGGTGACGGGTCATCGTTGGCCAGCTTTGGAAACTGTGCCGGTGCCTGGCTGGCGATGGCTTCACCGATGGATCGCACAGCCGCCCAGGCGGCGTAGTCCACGTCCGTCATCCAGCGTCCGGTTTGTTTGTCGAAACGCGACTGCAGCTGGGCCGCTCCCCATTGCTCGACCACGCGGTGCCATGCAGTCGGTGTCAGGCCCTGAGTGCCGGTCACGGGTCGCGGATACCAGGTATTGAACGGGATGAATTCGCCAAAATCTCCGCGCTCGTCGGCAACAACGACCGCATCGTATTCGCGTGTTTTGGTGAAGAGCGGTACTTCGGTTTGGGCAGAACGGCGCAGATCCGATTCAAAGGTCCAGGTTTTCTCGTCGACGATACGGGCGCCGTAACGCTTTGCTGTGCGGCGGACTGAGTCGGCGTAGGCCTTGTCTTCTGTCTGTTGCCCTTCAATGATCAGCCAGCGTCCCAGGCGACGATGGATCAGCCATTGTCCCAGGGCATCCGTCAGCATGGCACGACTGGGCAGGGTGTGCAGTACATTGCTCAAACACCGGGTTGTGCGCAATGCATTGTCCGCTGAGCCAGCATTCATGATCAGTATGGGCTTGCCCTGCCATGATCGCGACAGCTGCTCCAGGGCTGGAGCTGGCAGATTGGCGATCAGGTAGCGAACGCCTTGCTCGTGCCACTGTTCCGACTGCTGGATCAAGGCATCCAGTGATTCCGAACGCAGGCTTTTCAGCACGTAATTCAATCCCAGAAAACGCGCGCCCTGATTGTTGTCAGCGATCCCGAGAATGGCGCCCTGTTCGCCGTTGTCCTCCGGGGGAGGCAGTACGTTCGATAGCAGGGGTGCGTCTGGGACGCTGAGTTCGAGATAGCCGATAGTAACGTCGGTGGGCTTGGCCAGGGCCAGGGCCGGCAGCACCGTTAACAGGCTGGTGAGCAGAATCTTGCCAATACGGCGGGTATGTCTATTGGGTATGCGCATGATTGTTCTTGTTATGTTTGGGTACCTGTACACAGGGTACTGATCGAGTCGCTGGCGTGGATATCCTCATTCGGTGGAGAGGTGCTAGTTCTCTGGTATTGGTTTTGGTGCAAAAAAACAGTACTTGAGTAGTGGGTCTGGCTGGCTGGTGATGCGGGTGTCTGAAATTGGCAGGAAATGAAGTAGTACCAAGGTACCGAAAACCGGCTACCAAAGTGTTCTGTGGCCTGTTTTTCCACGTACCTACAATGATCGTCAGAGAATAACAACCAGCAGGTGCTCAAAAATGAAATCAGTTTCTACAACCATTCGTGGTGCAATCGTGGCGAGTTGCGTAGCTTTTTCCGGTGCCGTATGGGCGCATGGTGATGTTACTCCTCAAGCTGTTGATGTCAGCGGCCTGGAACCATTGGGTGAAGAATGGCGTGAAGAAAATCCCTACAGCGGTAATGATCGTGCCATTGAAGTTGGCAAATCAGCCTACGCGCAAAACTGTGCTCGCTGCCACGGTCTGGACGGAATTTCAGGTGGTATTGCTCCGGATTTGCGGGAACTGGAACCAGGCATCGATGGTGATGAATGGTATGTCTATCGTGTCCGTAACGGTGCCGTTCGTAATGGTGTACCTTACATGCCCAAAATGGCAGAGTTCCTGAGCCAGGAAGCTTTATGGTCTATCCGTAGCTGGCTTGAAACTCTGTATGTTGAATAAATTTGCGCTTACAGGCAGTCAGAGTACTGCCAGTATCACTTACCTGTTGGTGATGCTGCTCTGCCTGCCTCTTTTTTCTCACGCCCGCTCGCTGGATGACATCCAGGCTACCGGCTTTATGTCGGTGGCGGTGTACCGCGATTTCCCGCCTTACTCCTGGGAAGAAAACGGCGAAGCCAAAGGCGTCGACGTTGATATTGCCCGCCATCTTGCACAAGGTCTGGGTGTGACGTTGAAGTTGCACTGGATGATTCCTGACGAAAATCTCGACGATGATCTGCGTAATCACGTGTGGAAAGGCCACTACCTGGCTCGGATTGAAGACGGCCCGATGCTGAAACGGGAAGTCGCTGATGTCATGCTGCGAGTGCCTTATGATCGTGAATACGCGTTCAAGGTAGATCAGGATGGCCGTGTGATGAACGATCTGGTGCACTTCTTTGCACCTTACCAGCGCGAACGCTGGATGCTGTTGATTGATAACCAGCAAATCGAAAGCATCGAGAACCTGGCGATTTTCATGTACGACAAGGTCGGGGTGGAAATTGACAGTCTGCCGGACTTCTACCTCAGCAGCGCCTTCCGTGGTCGCCTCAAAAACAACGTGCTTCATTACACTACGGTCTTCGACGCACTGGATGATATGCCAGCGAAAAAAGTCGCCGCAGTGATGGGGATGCAGTCGCAATTGCAATGGAAGCACCAACAACTGACCCCCGTTGAGCGTTTCCGCCCGGTCGACATTCCTTTGCCGAACCTCACCAAACCACGCTGGGAAGTGGGAATGGCGGTCAAGGATGCGCATCGCGCTCTGGGCTACGCTCTGGAAGACGTCATTGGCGAGTTGGTCAAAAGCGGAGAAATGGACAACATTTTTGCTCGTTACAGCGTGGATTACCTCAAGCCCGAACATTATCGGGTTCAGTAAACATCGCTATCAGCTCTGCACCGCCGAACAGGGCAGAGCTGCCATTCTTACCCAAATGTCCCATTACTCAATCTATACGCAAAAAGCTGGCATTCACTTTGTTTTGTCACTGGCATCTGTAATCTCGAATGTTAGAATGCCGCCGGTTTTTTGCCTGATACGTGGTTGGTTATGCTCGAATCCTTGCTGAGTTTTTCCAACAGCCCGTTGTGGCTGGTGGCGGTTGTTGTTGTCTCCACCTTTATGCTGGAAGATCTGGCCATCATCGGTGCAGCGATTCTGGCGGCCACGGGACGCTTGGAACCCGAGTTGGCGTTTTCCGCCACCTGTCTGGGGATGTTCATCGGTGACACGGCTTTGTACCTGCTCGGAAGAGGGGCTCTGGTCTGGCCGTGGTTGGCAAAACAATTCGATAACGAGCTGATTCAGCGTCAGATCGTTCCTCTGCAACAGGCACCGTGGCACCAACTGGCGCTGATTCGTTGTATGCCGGGCTTGCGTACCTTCGGTTACATTGCCTGCGGTCTGGCTCGCGTGCCCGGTTCAACCTTTACCATTGCCAATGTGGTGTCGATTGTTGTGTGGGCAGCGGGTTTGTTTGGCGTGGCGTTCGTGCTGGGCAAGCAGTACGCCGAATCCATGGCGGACTGGCTGTGGTGGTTACTGCCCATCGCATTGCTGATGTTCATTCTGGGGCAGCGCAAGATGCGTCAGCGTATTGAGGCCGAAGCAGCAAGCTGATCTTGTTCAGCTTGCCAGGCACTCATCGAATAGAAAAAGCGCCTTTATTAATCCCTTCAAACGCCTGAACACGAATGGCCTGCTGCGGATATTCCCGCGCCAGTTCCGATGCGATGTGTTCGGCAATCCATTCAACGGTGCTGTCGGTATCGATCATATAGCAGGTTGATGTCGGAACACTCAGTGCAAACTGGCCCTGTGCCGATTCATAGCCGAACTGCATGTCTGTCTCGGATTCTGAAACCAGATCTTCCTGACTGCCAATATAGATATCCTGCCAGCGTTTGGCCCACAGGGTTTCCAGTTCCGGGTTTCGTTCACCTTCCAGCCAGATGTGCAAGCGGGAGCGATGGCCGTGGGCGATACGCTGGCAGTTACCGTCGTGTTTCTTCAGGCCGTGGCTGTAATGATAGAAGGCACCCGGAATGACTTCTGGCTCGAAGGTCAGGGTCAGTTGATCAACATTGACAGGGAAGAAGGCTTTCAATTGCTGGCGGCACCACTCGGCAACGGATTCATCCGTGATGGCCACTGCGTCGATCAGGGAGACGGCTTCGCGCGGGGCGGACATGGTCAGTCTGCCATGATCACTTAGCCAGCTGAGTTCGACGCGATCATCGTCTTCTATCAGTTCGAGACTGGGCGACTGAATCGGTACCAGCAAACGATGGTCGACTTCATCATCGAGCCAGTTGCGCAATGTTTTCTTGACGATGCCGAAGTCACACACCATGCCCTGGTCATCCAGTACGCCGTCCAGAATCGCCGAAGCCAGCCAGGTTTCGCCCACCAGCCCGCGTGCAGCATCCAGATAGCTGAAATCCACGTTGGTAAGCTGATTAACGAACAGTTGCATGAAGAATGCCTCGCGTACGGATGCCAAAAGGTCGGGCATTCTAGCGAAAAGGGCGAACGTTGGCAGTATTTTCCGGTCTCATGCGCGGCGGCGTCTGGTGGGGGCGGTTTTCCCTGTTATGATAGCCCCGCTTTGGGTATTGATATAAAAAAACGGCTGTTTTTGAAACTCTCGGTCAACCGAATCGTCGGCGCTGCGTTTCAGTCGGTTGTCTCTGGAATCACGGTAAGAAATTTCTATGTATAAACAAGTTGTCGGCTCATTGGCCGGTATCGCTCTGGCTGTGTCGTTGGCGGGTTGTTCCAACGGCAGCAGCAGCTCCAATCCCAGTACGGTGAATGTTGAGGTTCAGATTGGTCAGGAAGACGCCAGGGATGCCTCGGTATGGTCGATTGGCATCACCAACGGTGGGCAGCCTAATCGGAATGATCTGGATCGTTTTATCCGTAGTGAAGTCGAGCTGGATGACAACGATAACGCCGAAGCGACGGTGGTAGCGTCAACCGAGCGGCCGCACATGTTCATGTTGGTGCCACGTGTGGCGCAGCCGGAAATCAACGAAGAGGCCACTACACGTCTGTGCCAATGGGTATCTGGTTGCACCGTTGACGGGACATCTGTCGCGTTCGCCGAGCGTTACGAGCAGCAATCTGGCTGGCATTGGCAGTCGGTGGCTCACGATGTGGCTTCAGGTGAGCGTATTCGCGTGACGCCTCTGACCCACCTGGCGGCTCAGCTCGCCTATGAGCGCCAGTATGTTGAAAGCACCACCTCATGGGATGTGACCGGGTACTACAGTGGTTATTCAGTCGAGCAATCGATTTCCCAGGTGTCGCGTTTGTTTGGTATCAACAATATTCAGGGATCTGAGCCTCAGGATCTGACGCTGATTGATCGCACCGGTGGCGGTCAGGCAACCGCCATGGACCGTATTCGATACGGTGCACTGCTGGCGGCTTGGCAAAACCTGCAATTGGCGTACGACGGTGATTTTGACTCTCTGGCTGATGCGGTTGCTGCAGATCTGGTCAACAACGATGGCCAGCTGATCCAGAAGGGTGGTACTCAGGCGCTGGCTCTGGCCACTCTTTTTCAGGCGGCGCGAGATAATCTCGCGGCCTTGAGCGTGGAAAACACCACCATCAAAATGTACGTCGATGGCGTGGTCAGCGATTTTGATTCCGAAATTGCAGCGCTGGTTGATGACACTCTGACCAGCGTGACTCCGGCTCCTCTGGCCGAACTCTTTTCATCCAGCGATCTGGAAGATTATGAGTTGGGACTCAAGCGCACCAAGGCCTTTGTTGAAGTCCTGCGCAACTACGAAGACACCTTCTTTGAAGACGGCTATCGTGACGAGCTAAATGCCTATCTGGATCGCGTCAAGGCTGCCGGCGACAACTACGAAGCCGACCTGAACAAAGTCGTTGACGCCTTCATCGATACCCATGAGCTGTACACCCGTTGCTTCCTCGATGCTGGCTGTCCAACCAATGTGGATGCGTACAGCGAGTGGCTGACTCAAATCGACAGCTACAACACAAACACGGCGGTTCTGACGCTGAATAACGGTGCGATCACAGTGAGTCAGGAAGTCGCGGATGTGAATAAAACCGACAGCGATGATGATCCAACCGAATCCAACGCCATTGATATCAAAATCACCGGTACATACACCTCAGGAGACCTGACTTTCAAGGTGAATCACACCTTCGTTAATGATGATGAAGACGAAGACATCACCGAAACAGCCGGTGTACGGGTTTACTTCACCACACCGGTCAGTCAGTTGGCGGACAATGCGACCAACGAGATTCTGGGGTATGAACTGCGCTGGCCTGATTTTCAGATGTACGATGCCAACAATCTGAGCACGGCGGATGAGCTGGAGTTTGATGGGGAGTTCAACCTGTTTTTCCGCGGGGTGCGTGATCCTCAGGATGACAGCAGTGAACTTCGTTTCAACATTGACACCGTTACGCTGGATAGCCGGGTTTCTGATCAGGTATCAGACGACAACGACGACGATTCTGATTACAACAGCCTGGACATTGTCGCTTCCTCTGCGTTTGCCGACGCGTTCTATCCCAACAAGCGTTTTGCATCGTTTAATGGCTTCTTCGAGACCAATACTTCAGACAGCTTTGCAAAAGGTTCGACAGCCACCAATCTGGTCGGTTACGTCACCGGCACGGAGACCGTCAATGGTCAGGTGGTGCAGTATCTGGATGTTCGTGTTCCTCTGGGAGATTCCTATCGTTACCGGGTCTATCCGACCGAGCAGCGCGTGGATGACTCAGACACGGATAGTGACGGTGATGATGAGGAAATCCTGACGATTCATGACACAGAAACCTGTGAGCTGACCGGCAACGATTCCGATGGGTGGTCTGTCTCGACTTGTGAACCTCAGGTTCGGTTGCTGGGGGAGTCCGACTTCACCGACTACATTAATGCATTGTGGCGTGCAGGTACGCTGTCACGTATTGAAATTCCCGGACGTGGATTTTACTTCGTCGAATGGCCAGCCACGGCGGATGACCAGGGCTGCTACGCTCTGGATACTCTGCCGGATCAGCTCAGCGCTCTGGACGGTGAACTCTATTTGCCATATGTCCTTGGGTTGAACAGCCTGCGTTTCATGACGGAAATCATCATCGATGGCCAGCCGGATACCCTGTTGGATGCCCGTCTGATCGCACCGACCACCGAAGGTTACGAAGTGACCGCGGCCCTGTCGCACGACTACAGCAGCACCTCTTCCAGTTTCCCGATTACCGGCGGAGGCAACAGCGAAGACACCATCACTCTGAACTACGCTGCCAATGCAGACCTGGTTACCACGGGCAGTCTGGTGGTGTTCAAGGATGGTGTTTCCCTGACTCTGGACGAAAATGAAACGGAAACGGTGGACAGCGAGCTGGAACTGCACTTGCGGGAATCCACCAATGCCGATCCGCTGCCATACCGTTTCATTATTAACGAAGACGGCAACTACGAGCGTTGTGTGACGGCCAATGTAGCCGAGTGGGACCAGGAGCGTAATCTGGACACAGCTGTGCTGCACCTGAACTTCCGCGATGTGGTGTATGGTCGTATTCAGAAAGAAAAAGGGCAGTGGATTATCCGTTACATTGATGGCATTTGGGAAACCCTCTGATTCCCGACACCTGAACCCGGAGACAAGAATGCCCAAGTTTGCTGTGATTCTGGAAGGTCGTAATTTTCCCATCGTTACGGACCAGGGCGTTCAGCTGTTGGGGTTTTATGCTACGCGCAAGGTCAAGGCGGAGAATGAACAGGAAGCCGCCTTGACTGCCATGGAAATGGTACGCAGCGATCCAGAATTGCTGTCGGTTGTGGACCGGGATAAAACCACTCAGCCCAAGCTGTTTGTGAAAAGTACTGAGACGATTGGCTGGTTCGAAGATATGAAGGCAAGTGGCTATACTTTCTTTCCAATGAATAGCTGATCCTTAAATCAATAAACCGGAGCACCACGCATGAAGCACATACTGATCCTGATGATTGCCCTGATCGGTAGCGGCTGCGCCAATCTGGATTTGCCCTCACCGGGAAAAACCCTGAATAGCGAAGCCGAGCCGGGTGCTGATATCGACTGTAATCTGGTGATAGGGCGCTGGTCGGGTGAGAAAATCTGGAATGCCGAGCGTACGTCGAAATGGCTGGCAACCTACCAGGCTAACGGCGACCTGCAAATTGATTTCACCACGACCAATCAGGGAGAAGAGCGTCAGGAAACCTATATGGGGTCCTGGGATTGTCGCAACGGTCTGCTGCAAACCACCACAACCGACCCTCATCTGGAAACCCGCAATTACATGTACCGGATTCTGGAACTGAGCGAGCGCTTTATCCACTATCAGGTCATTACCGCAAACGGTCTCGGACCAAAGTTTGTGTCGGAGCGAGTTCGCTAGGGGCCGTTCTCAATTGGTGAATCGCCCCCTGGGGAGCAAAGCAGTAACGATTGATTGAAACGGGCATATTGCCCGTTTTTTATTGCCTATTTGATCCCGTCAAACAACACCTTACAGGCCGTCTCCGCCGCCTGTTTGACCGTCATCTCTTCTCGGTTGATCAGGCTTTGAGCGGCGTAGAGTTGTGCGTCGACCAGTAGCGTCAGCCATTCATTCGGATGCTGCTTTTTAATTTTCCCGGCCCGTTTGGCCTCTTCAATCAGTTCAACCAATTCCCGCTGCTGGCGTAAGTAAATAGCGCGTAACTCGGCCGGATAATCCTCCGTGTCTCCGAATCGATTCAGGAATTGATATTCCTCCTGTAACGGCAGTATTGCCTCAAACAGCAACTGGAACGCATGACGAATGCTGCGTGCTTTCGATTCAATATGGCTTGTGGCGTGATCAAAAGCTTCCAGGCAGTCCCTGCCGACCTCGATCAACAGGACTTCACGAGTTTCATACAGTCGGTAAAGCGTCGCCCGTCCAACTCCAGCCCGCTGGGCGATATCGCTCAATGAAGCGTCCGGGTTGTAGAGCAGTTGTACGCGAGCGGCTTCAAGAATCGCGCGGCGGGAACGTTCGATCCGGGCATCGGTTTTGGGAGAGGATTCAACAGGGCTCATAAACAACCATAACAATCCATAACAGTTTCAATGAGACAGGAGTGTATCACATCTCTGAAAAGCTCTTATGATACAGCTATGTATCAAAATTAAAGCGTTGGAGAGGATATTCACATGACGGACAAGGCTGCCGCTGATGCAATGGCATCGGATATCGAGGCGAAACCTGAACAGACGCTCCCCTTCTGGAAGCGACCGGGAGTGAGCGTGAAGGTTGTGATTTCTGCAGTGTTTATAACGGCTGTGCTGTGGTTTCTGGATGAATCGGCGGTCGAGATGGAAGGCGGCAAGTCAGCGGCTGAGCGCGTGGCACTGCCGGTGTCGGTGGTGGACGTCACGCCAGCGTCGATGGCACTGGATGTAGCGGCAACCGGTATTACTGAAGCGCGCTGGCTGACGCCGATATTGTCGACCATCAGCGGTCATGTCGATGCCGTACCGGCAGAATTGAAGCCCGGTATGTTGATACCGGCGGATGCCGAACTGGTGCGCTTTCGTCAGACCGAATTTCGTTCAGCATTGGCCGAAACCAGTGCCGCAGTTGCGGATGCCGAGTTGCAACTGGCCAGCGTTCAAAACGAACAGCGGGTCGCCCAGCGTCTGAATAAGGGCCAGAAATCGGCGTTCGGCAAATTCGAGCCGCACGTCAAGGCTGCCGCCGCACGACTGGAAGCGGCCAGGGCATCGGAGCAACTGGCACGGCAGCAGTTGCAGGACACCCGCCTGACCAGCCCGTTTGCAGCACTGGTGCTGGCACAGAACGTTGCCAGAGGCCAATGGCGTAACGCCGGAGATGAGCTGTACCGACTGGCCGCCAGTGAGGCCATTGATATCCGCATCGAACTGCCGCAAAACCAGTGGAATCGCCTCGGTGATATCAGCGCCTTGACCCAGCTGGTGGTGGAGGCCGACGGTCAACGCCAATGGCCCGCCCAGGTGCGCTACGTCAGTCCGGTGATTGATCCGGTGACGCGCCAGCGCAGTCTGGTGGTGGAAGTGCTGAATCCCTATCAGATGCAATCACCGCTGTTGCCTGACGAGCAGGTGCGGGTACGGATTTCCGGACCAGTGCAGCCGCACCTGGTTCAGGCTCCGGCCTCGGCACTGACCGAAGACGGTAAGGTGTGGACGGTCGAGCAAGACGCACTCAGGCGTGAGCCGGTTGAGGTGCTGGAGCAAGGCGCTGAGCATGTGTTACTGCGCTTTGTCCACCAGCCTGAACAGTCCCGCCAGCTGGTGCGCTTCCCGATCAGTACCCTGTTGCAGGGTCAAAAGGTCAAGGTGCGGGAACAGGTTGAATCATCCATGGGTGAGAAGTCACTACCGGAACAGGCGGCAGGTGAACAACAGGAGGCTCAGGGATGAAGGCAATCACCAACTGGTTTCTGGATAACCCGGTCGCGGCCAATCTGCTGATGCTGTTTATTCTGGTGGCCGGATTTCTGTCGTTGCCCAACCTGCGGGTGGAGAGTTTCCCGCGTATTGCACCGAATCAGCTGATTGTGTCGGTGGTGTATCCCGGCGGCACGGCCAAACAGGTCGATGAAGGCATAACCCAGCGTATTGAAGATGCGATTAGCGGTGTGCCAGGCATCAAAAGCGTGCGCAGTACTTCGCGCATTGGCTACGCCGAAATCACCGTGCGCAAAACCACCGGCACCGACCTGGATCGCCTGATGGAAAATGTGCGCAATCAGGTGGATGGCATTGTCGGTTTTCCGGCTCTGGCCGAACGCCCGATGATCTTGCGCGATGAGTTCGGCAGTCTGGCGTCGTTTGTGATTCTTCACGGTGAAGACCGTGAGGGTGCTGAGGCGACCAATCAACTGCTGCAACAGGCCGCCTCGCGGCTGCAGCAAGCGTTGAAAAAACACCCGCAAATTTCCAATGTCGATAACCTTGGCAAGCGCAAGCCGCAGCTGGTGATTGAGCCGAATCAGCAGCAACTGCGCCAGTACGGTCTGGATCTGGAACAACTCGAAGCCCGCATCCAGCAATGGTCGCTGGAATACCGCAGTGGTGAGCTGAACACCGCACGAGGCCGCATCACGCTGGAAGGTGGCCGTTACGCTGACAATCTTCAGGCGCTGAAACAGGTGCCAGTAGTCAGCAACGAGCGTGATTCGGTGCTGCTGGGTGATATCGCGTCCGTGCGGCGTGATTTTGAGGCCAACGACAGCATTGTACGTTTTCAGGGCCAGCCTGCGGTGGCGCTGATGATTTCCACCAGTGCCAAGGATCATCTGCTGCGAGTGTCGGAAGCCACGCATGAGGTGATTGATCAGGTCAGAGCCAGTTTGCCGCCGGGCGTGGACATCGCGGTGATGGCGGATATGTCGCCCTATATTGTCGAGCAGCTCAACCTGCTGGGCACCAACGCCTGGCAAGGGCTGCTGATTGTGCTGGTGCTGCTGGGGCTGTTTCTGGAATTGAAACTGGCGTTCTGGGTCGCGCTGGGGATTCCGATTTCGATTTCCGGGGCCTTGTGGATGATGGGGTTGCCGCAGATTGACTACAGCCTCAATGACATCACTTTATTCGGCATGATTCTGGTGCTTGGGGTGCTGGTGGACGATGCCGTGGTGGTGGGTGAGAGCATTCACGAAGCCCGACAACGCATTGCTGATCCCAAAGCCGCCGCACGCGAGGGCGTGAACGCTGTGTCGGTGGCGACCATGTTCGGCGTGCTGACCACCATTGCCGCGTTCTCGCCGATGCTCTGGATTGAAAATGAGCTGGCCAAGGTGCTGGCCGGGTTTTCGGCGGTGGTAATTTTCGCACTGATCTTCTCCCTGATTGAGAGCAAGTTCATCCTGCCGACGCATTTGGCGTACGCCAACAAGCCGGAGTCGAATAACCCACTGTTGCGTGGCTGGCGCTGGCTGCGTGCCCAGGCCAATGGCGGGCTGGATGCGTTTGCCGACAAGGTGTATCAGCCGCTGATTCGTGCGTCGCTCAACCATGTGCTGACTGCGCTGATGCTGTTCGGGTTGTTTTTCCTGCTGGCCTGGGGACTGCTCGCCAAGGGCGAGATTCGCTCGGTGTTCTTTCCCGAAATTCCGGGTCGTTACGGCACTCTGACGGTAACTATGGATCAGGATGCTCCTGCTGAACTGACGCGGCGCAATATCCGTGATCTGGAGCAGTCGCTGGAACAGACCAATCAGCAGCTTCAGACCGAGTTCAATATGACGCAGCCGCCGGTGAGCCAATACATTGTCTCGATGGATGGCCCGCGCAAGCTCGAACTGACCGCCGAGCTGTCGAAAACCGCACTGGCTACCTTGCCATCGGCGCGTTTTCTGGAAGTCTGGCAGGCCAATACCGGTCAGATAGAAGGCAGCTATGCCACGCGCTTTACGCTGGCGGACGAACCGGCGGGCGGCACGTCGATTTCTGTGACTGCACCGGATGACCAGCTCGCCAGACACATCGTCGATGAGTTGAAACAGCAACTGGCCAATCTGCCGGGCGTTCAGGATGTGTACGACAACGGTCAAAGCGGCAAGCGACGCCTGACGCTGACCTTGAACGAGCGGGGTATTCGTCTGGGGCTGGATCAGCGTCAACTGGCGGTGATTGCCGGCGGTGCCTTCGGGCAGTTGGAGATTCATCGCCTGCTGTTAAAAGGGGAAGAAACCTCGGTGCTGCTCAGGTTGCCGGAGCAGGATCGCAAGAGCATTGAGCAACTGAAGGCGACGCCTGTCGCCGTTGGTGACAACGCCAATGTTCAGTTTGTGACACTCGGTGAAGTGGCGGATTTTGAATACAGCCGTCAGCCGAACGCCTTGCATCGCATCAACCGCGAACGGGTCGTTAGCGTCTACTGGCGCCAGGATCGCAGCGTCAGCTCTCCTGAACAGGTCTGGCAAGCGCTGCAAGCCGAGTGGCTGCCGAACATGCGCACACTCTACCCGGACGTGACCGTAGCACCGCAAGGGGAGTTTGCTGAGATCTCCGAAGTACAGTCCGGCTTCAAAAAGGCGATGATTTTGACGCTGCTGCTGATCTACGTGCTGCTGGCGGTGCCGCTGAAGTCCTACGCCCAGCCACTGGTGATTATGTCGGTGATCCCGTTCGGGTTTGCCGGAGCGATACTGGGTCACGGTCTGCTGGGGCTGCCTGTCAGTCTGTTGTCGCTGTTTGGCATGATGGCGCTGACCGGGGTGGTGATTAACGACTCGCTGGTGATGATGACGCGCTTCAATCAGCTGCATCGCGACGGTATGCCGCTGAATCAGGCCCTGATCGAAGCCGGACGCAGCCGCTTCAAGGCCATCTTTCTGACCACCGTGACCACGGTGTGCGGATTATTGCCATTGCTGGCGGAAAGCTCGGAACAGGCGCAGTACCTCAAGCCAGCGGCGGTTTCGATCGTGTTTGGTGAGCTGTTCGCCACTCCCATTACGCTGATTCTGATCCCGCTGTTGTTGAAGGTGGGGAGCTGGTTCAAAAAGACGTGAGCCAGATGCAGTCCTTGTGTGAACAGGCTGTTTGAATGAAGTGTTGCAGCATTGGTGTTATACACTGACTTTCCAATCAATACGCTCATTCAACAGCTACAAGGAATTGTCATGGAAAAGAAGAAAGTTGCTATTGCGTGTCAGGGTGGTGGGAGTCAGACGGCGTTTACTGCCGGTGTGCTCAGCTCGTTGATCAATCAAAAGACCTTTGATCAGTATGAGTTGGTCAGTATCAGCGGGACGTCGGGTGGTGCAGTGTGTGCCAGTCTGTTGTGGTATTCCATGGTGGTGGCTGAGGCACAATCTGTTGCCCTTTCGGATGAGCGTTTGGTGGGGTTCTGGCGTGATAACACCAGTCGGAATGTGTTCGAGTCGGCGTTGAACGATTCAACGGTGGCGATGGCCAGAATGGTCGGGCAGGGTAACTGGCCGGAGTTCCATCTTGGTCCCATGCATCCCTGGAATCGCGCCGCTGTGGCGACCTTGCAGGCTTTCTTCCCGCGTTTTTACGATCTGAAGGGCTTGCTGGAGAAGTACATCGATTTCGACTTTGCCCGTCAGGTGAGTCTGGCGAGTTTGCCGCTGCTGGTGATCGGCGCTGCCAATGTCAGAACCGGTGAGTACCGCAAATTCAAGTCCCGCACGGGCGGTGGCGTGAATGAGATTGGTGTGGAGACGATTCTGGCATCCGCGGCTGTTCCGTCGCTGTTCCCGGCGGTGGAAGTGGACGGTGAATACTATTGGGATGGGCTGTTTTCAGACAATCCGCCCACCGATGAGCTGATTCTGAAGCCTGCGGTCAAGCCGGACGAACTCTGGGTGATTCAGATTAATCCAACCTGTCGTGGCCATATTCCGACCAGCCCGGAAGATATTCAGGATCGTCGGAATGAGATGATCGGCAACAATTCGCTGTTTCAGGATTTGAATCATATTCTGCAGATCAATCAGTTCGTAGCTGACGGGGCGTTTACCGAGGAATATCAGCAGCGGCATGATCTCAAACAAATCGATGTGTATCAGATCGGAATGTCGCCAGAGCTGGCGGATTCCCTTGATTATCCTTCCAAGCTGGATCGCAGTGCGTCGTACATCAATCGCCTGATGGCGGATGGCAACACACGTGCCGAAGCCTTTATGGCTGATAAAGACAGCATGCGTTACCACAAGAACGGTTGTTAATCTAGAGGGCGTTCTCAATCAGTTAACGCGTCCTGTTATGGATAAAAAATTCATCAGGCAAGGCGTTGAACGCAGGGAATGGCTGGTCCTTTCCAAGTCGGGCCGCGTAGGTTCAACAACACAGCATGGTGGATTTTTAGCCATAACCCTTCGGGCTGAGGACA
>PBNY01000034.1 GCA_002723385.1 Oceanospirillaceae bacterium
AAACCCGGCTAATTAGCCGGGTTTTTTTATGCACTCTGATTTCTGATTGTTCGCACTGCTGACCTGAGAGTCATTTCAGGCTCCACTCGCCCATGGGGATAAGCAGAGCCTTAACGCAGAACCCTAACCACAGAAGATCAGTTTCCGCCCCTGACGGCACGCACTGCAAAATACTCACTTTTACGTGATGGGGATTCTGAACCGTTACTAAAACTCAGCATTCGAGCCATGGTCGGATCAGACATCATGGTAGTCGATGACCAGTAGCTGGTTTCCTGATGGGTGATCGGGAAGAAGGTCGCATTAATCGCAAAGTTCTCGCAGCTCCATTCCAGCAGCGATCGCAGCTCATTGACGTTGGGGAGACGCCAATCGTCATGCCCGGCAAAATTCAGCTCTGCCGTATCATTCAGCGCCTCGGACCAATTTTTGTAGGTCGCCCCCCCTTGCTCGCCTTCTCCGGCACACGTCTTGGTCTGGGAATCCCAGCTCAAGCCAAATGGACAGCGCTGCCACATCAACCCGGTTGGCTCATGCGTTACCGTACCGTCACCATTGTCAACGTAATCGCTGTCCGGGTTCACCAACGGTACACCACTGGCACAATCGGCATGTACCATCGGCATAGCAGCCACACACCCTGCCAGTACAGCAAACATTCCTATCTTGTTCATTATTGATCCTCCTCTGGCAGCTCACCCACGACAAGTCGAACATACGCTTCACTGGAACGCGCGCGACGCCCCACAGTACCGGTATTGAATTCAACCGCCCAGGCATCGCCACCGTTGGCATAAACTGTCTGAGTCCAATAAGCCAGAAGCGTCTGAGCCAATGGAAAAAAGTCCGTATCAACAGCGGGCTGAACGGCACCGTGGTCGATAATGGACGTCAGCTCCATCACTGTTGGCAAGCGCCAGTTGGAATACCCACACAGGTTCTCAGCATTGATCGCTGCAATATAAGCCGTTGTATTACAATCGCCATTGAGGTTACAGCTGGTTCCTCCGGTTTCGGTACCGGGATCACCACCATTGATGGAGGAATCGTTGATGTACCAGGTAAATTTGGAGGCCGTGCTCTGCAAATCCAGACCATCGGAAGACTTTTTAACCTCCCAAAGCAGTCCCGTGCGATTGTCGAATACGCAATCCCATTCCTCAGCCCCGGAAGCCAGTGGTTTACCTTTGGCGTCCACCTTGAAGAAATCAAAACCGGCCCGGCCACTGCCGGACTTTTCCAGCGTTCCTTCGGATGCTTCGCTGTCACGCCCGTTATCACCATCTTGTTCTTTGAAGCTATCAATCGGACAAAGACGTCCGGCTTCCAGTGCCGTTGCACAGGTATCAAAGCCGGTATCATTCAGAAGATCCGTTGCTCCAACAAGAATCCCGACTTCGCTGGCGACCGTCACTTCCTCACTGCCGTCACTCTCGTCACTGCCTCGAACTGCCGTCACGACAAAGTAGAATTCTGTAATGGTATTTGGACTATCCAGCTCATAACTGAGACTATCGATCCCCACAACCAGAGTACCACCAGCACGACGTGCGTAGTTCGCCAACTCATCGCCTTCAAACGACTCTTCAGCGTAATAGAGATTGTAGGTCTCCGCTCCCGGCACTTCGTCCCAAGTCAGCGTAATCGTTCCCGGTGTCGCCACAGCGTCGATATTTTCCGGCGGCACCATCAGCGAAAAGACTTCAACATTCACATCATCCGCTGCTGTTGCACCACCGTCGTCAGTCACGGTGAGAACAAAAGTAAACGTCTCGAATCCATCAACTTCTGGCGCCATAAAAGACGGCGTTGACGTATTGGCATTTTCCAGAGCAACCGTCGCACCGTCGGATTGCTGCCACACGTATGAGGTAATGACACCGTCAAGGTCGTCCCCCAAACCGGAAAGCCCTACCTCGTCGCCGGTGGATACAACAATGTCGGCACCCGCGTCAGCCACGGGTTTGGCATTGGTAACCTGGTCCGCTTCAACAAACAATGAAATCGTTACCTCATCCGTATGGGAGGCATCATCGTTATCCGTAACCGTCAGTGAGAAGGTCAGATCCTCTGCGGCACCGACCAGCGGCAGAGAAACAGTCGTGGTAGCGGCTGTGGTGTTATTGATAATGGCACTGGTTCCTTCAACCTGAACCCATTCATAACTGGCAATCGTACCGTCACTGTCCTCGCCACTGCCCGGAAGATAGATGGTCGTGCCTGCCAAAGCACTCTGATCGACACCAGCATTGGCGACGGGGGCAGTGTTAGGTGTATCGTCTGGTTCATCGGTCACCGGGTCTGTCCCACCGTCCCCGGTGTCTCCCGTATCACCACCCGAGGTGGCCCCATCACCGACCGGCTGGGCACTATCCCCGGAGCCACACCCAGCCAGCAACCCGGCTGCCAGTAGTGAGGCCAATATATGACGCCAGAGTTTTAGCTGTTTATTCATCATATTTCCTTGTTCGCTACTCATTGCATCTGCCTTACAAACAGGACGTATCCGCTATCCAGCGATTGATCCCGTACACGGCCATTAAAAAAATCAACCATCAACACAACACCCTCATCACCGACCTTCCGGGCAGAGGACGACCAGTACCGTCCCTTCTCGACATCTGGAAACGCAGAAGCGTTGATCGCTGGGTCGTAACAACCCCATTCAACAATACTCTGAAGCTCATTGATGTTCGGTAAACGCCAGTCGGTGTAACCTGCAACAGCCAATTCATCAGCCAACACCAGAGCATCTTCCCAACCCACTTTCAAAGGTTCGTCCTGACATTGTGCGGTTTCCCACTCACTGCCCCAGGAACAACGCCACCACAGCAAACCGGTTTCGGTATCAAAGATGGTTCCATCTTCCTGATCCTCAAGGCGCTCCTCAAGCTGGGATTCCAATCCACTCGGACAGGTCTGCGCCGCAACTGCCGAGACAGAGGTCACACAAAGCACAACGCCAGTGAATATTGAGCCCAGCCAATTCAAATACATTCCCTGCTTCATTCGTTGTCCTCCTCTGGAATGGCCACCGCAATAAATCGCGCCGTACTGCTCTTGGGCATTGGCACATCTGTGCGACCATCCAGCGTCACCTGATACGCCTTGGTGGTATCCTGGGCATGAGTGGTGCCCGTCCAGTAATACGGCTCCAGTTCGTAACGACATCCTTCTCCATCAAGATGACATGCCAGTCCGATATCGCCGATGGATCGCATATCCCGCACAACTGGCAGGCGCCAGCTTGTCAGCCCACACAGCTCGGCCTGATTCAGGCGCGTCAGATAGGCAAAAGTATTGCAAACCCCACCACCACACTCAGGCCCATTCACCAAACCGGGTTCTCCACCGTTGGTATCTTCATTAGTGGAATACCAGCTGTAGCGATTACGCGCACGGCGCATGCTGTCGCGAGGCTTCTTCAACTCCCACACCAGCCCGGTGACGTTATCACGCAGGCAATCGGCTTCAGGAGTACCTGGACTGAGTTCCTCACCGGTCGCATCCAGCAAAGTGAAGTCGAAACCGGCAATGCCCGTTCCAACCTTGTCCAGTTCGTCAGCTTCGTCTTCCGGTGTACGGCCAATCTCGCCGTCCTGGGCGGCCAGCCCATTAACCGGACAGGCGGTCCAGTTCCGATCAGAATCCAGGCATTCCAAAATCGTCGTGTCATTCAGGGGGGAAGATGCTGTAAACGAAGCACCGATCAGGCGACTAACGTCATTGGCGGGCACACTTTCAGTCAACTCAGTCGAGCCAGCAGCGGTAAATGCAGCCGTGATGGTGAAAAAATATCGCTGATTCATATCGAGATTTCGCAGCTGGGTAAACGGCCGACCACCATCTGTTGGCAAGGGTACCGGGGCGCGGTCGGCGCCATCGAGAACGGCATAATTCTCGATACTGCCAAGGCCTGAAAACGACTCGAATGCCTTGTAAATAAGATAGGAATCCGCCTTTTCAACGGCATCCCATTCAAGAACGGCCGTCCTGCCGGTCACTCGAATGGTCAGATTCTCGGGAGCCGCAATGCCAGCATTCACCAGCACTTCCACTGAATCGGCTGCTGAGGCATTTTCGTTATCGGTCACGACAACCTTGAACTCCAGTGTCTCGGCAGCATCCAGAACGGGAGCATCGAAACGCATCGAGTCTTCGTCAGCGTCTTCAATGGTGACCGCCGTGCCGCTGGTTTGAGTCCAGGTGTAGGTTTCAATGGTGCCATTGGTGTCCTCTGCGGTTGCGGTCAACACCACCACCTGTCCGCCAGAGGCGATCTTGTCGGTACCCGCTGATACCGTGGGTGCAAAATTGGAGTCGTCCTCTGCGCCGCATGCTGTCAGCAACGCCGCCAGTATCATCGCACTCCCTCGATTGATCAGATTCACATGCCCTCCAGGCAAAACGATATAAGACGTGATCGATTCACTCGAACAGGGAATTCTCACGGCTGCTCGGTAACCAACCCCAGTTGTCGGATTTGAATAGGATTCGAGCTAATGATAGGCAATCTGGCCGGAAATTACCTAATTGATATTTTCAAAATCAGCTCTCTGTTAGCAGCTGGTGCATCCCCTCCAGCCAGGCCAGCTTCTGGTCTTTTCGGTACGGACTGGCAAAGCGGAACCAGGGCGCGTCCAAAGGCAATCCCAACAGATTGGGAATACGTTCCAGACACTCCAGCGCCTGGGCTTCCAGCGCCGAATTTGAACCCCACGCTGCGATCGGAACGGGCATTCCCTGCGCGCCCTCGGAGGTTGTGCCCATCAGAAACCGCCATTCAGCCTGTCTCTGCGGATCCAGAATACTGTGTGGCAAACCGGGATGATCGTCCAACAACTGCGGCAGCCTGCTGGCGAACGACTGACTGTTGGCATCGCACACATCCGAAAGATTGATCAAGCGCAATCGGCACCATCCCATCAGTCGCATCAACCGCATCAGCTGATATTGAGTATTGTCCGGCTTCAGGGCATGAAGCGCATTCAGCGTTTCAAGCTCATCAAGGCGGCCTGAAGGCACAACCGGGATCTCCACTTCTGCATCAACAAGGCGAATATTGCCAGGATTCATCAGAATCAGAACGGCATCTGGCTGAGAGCCAGTCATGTCCAGTTCGGCTGTAACGATCTCCACCCGGCGACGGCACAATAACCGCTGCGGGCCAATATCAAGGCGGTAATACTCCCCGAACACCCGATACCGGGCCTTCAACACATCAGCGTAGACAAACTCCAACCTTCACTCCTCTCGATTCGTTGCATCGCGAAGTTCCTGCCGTATCGTCACAGCAACCTCTCATAACGCAAAAAGCCCGAGCATTGACTCGGGCTTTTCTGTCTTGCGGAACCGGATCAGCAATGAATCCGATCAGTCCATGTGCTCTGCGCGGATACGGGTCACTTCACCGACGGTGCTTTCCAGCGCCTCGATCGCCTTGATCGCATCGTTCATGGTGCGCTCAACAATTTTGTGCGTGAGCAGGATGATCTGTGCCAGAGTTTCGCCTTCCTTGGGTTCCTTCTGGATGATGGCTTCAATATTGATACCGCGCTCGCTCAGGATGGAAGCAATGCTTGCCAGAACGCCGGTTTTGTCCTGTACCGGAATACGCAAGTAGTAAGCCGTTTCCACATCGTCCATTGACAGCACTTCAACATCATCAACCTGATTGAACGCCAGGTGGTTTACGCGAGCCGAGGCATCAACATCAATGCAGCGCGCCAGATCAACGATGTCAGCAACAACGGCTGAAGCAGTCGGACCAGCACCAGCGCCAGCACCGACATACAAGGTGTCTCCCACCGCGTTACCGTTAACCGTCACAGCGTTCAGAACACCATCCACCTTCGCGATCGGGCGAGATTCCGGAATCAACGTCGGATGAACGCGCAGGTCGATACCATTGGCAGACTTGCGGCTCACGCCCAAATGCTTGATGCGGTAGCCCAGTTCTTCGGCGAACTCAACGTCGTCACGGGTGATCTTGCTGATGCCTTCGGTGAAGCAGCGCTCAAACTGCAGCGGGATGCCGTAAGCAATGGAGGCCAGTATGGTCAGCTTATGCGCTGCGTCGATGCCCTCAACGTCGAAGGTTGGATCGGCTTCGGCGTAACCCAGCTCCTGGGCTTCTTTCAGAACGTCGTCGAAATCACGACCCTTGTCGCGCATCTCGGTCAGAATGAAGTTACCAGTACCGTTAATGATACCGGCCAGCCAATTAACCTGATTGGCAGCCAGACCTTCGCGCAGAGCCTTGATGATCGGAATGCCACCAGCCACTGCCGCTTCGTACATCACCGACACCCCCCTGGCTTCGGCAGCAGCAAAGATCTCGTCGCCGTGAACCGCAATCAACGCCTTGTTGGCGGTCACCACGTGCTTGCCGTTTTCAATCGCCAGCATCACCAGCTCTTTGGCGACGTCGTAGCCGCCGATCAGCTCAACGACGATATCAATGTCCGGATTACGAGCGACGTCGAAAATATCGCGGCTAACGGTGGTGTTGCTGGTATCACAGGCCGGATTGTCGCGACGCGCACCCACCTGGGTAATGACGATCTCACGACCGGCGCGGCGAGCAATATCCTGAGCGTTTTCAGTCAGCACGTTAAAGGTGCCTCCGCCTACGGTACCCAAACCGCAGATACCAACATTTACCGGTTTCAAAGCCTTCTCCTAACTAATCAGAACAGTTTCTATTCGGGTTGCCCATCAAGCCTGGCGTGATTGTTCGGCTCAACAGGCGGGTTCATACTTTTTTAAGTTCAATATCGTTACGACATGGTGACGCTTGCGATCATTCGCCTTCGTACAGACCATCTTTGCGCAGCATCGACTTGATGCCTCGTAACGCCTGACGCGTGCGCTGGTCGTTTTCAATCAAGGCCAGTCGCACATGATCATCGCCGTAATCACCAAAGCCAATGCCCGGTGATACCGCCACTTTGGCGTCTGCCAGCAGCTTTTTACTGAACTCCAGAGAGCCCATGTCGCGGTATGCTTCGGGAATCTGTGCCCAGACAAACATGGTCGCCTTTGGCGGCGTCACCGCCCAACCCATGTCGTTCAGACCTTTGCACAGAATGTCCCGACGATGACGATACATATCGCAAATGTCCGCCACGACAGACTGATCACCTTCCAGTGCTGCAATGGCCGCGACCTGAATCGGCGTGAATGTACCATAATCCAGATAAGACTTGATCCTCGCGAGTGCATGAATCAGGTCCTTGTTGCCACTGCAAAAGCCGACACGCCAGCCCGGCATATTGTAACTTTTGGACAGAGAGAAAAATTCCACCGCAATTTCACGCGCGCCCGGCACCTGCAGGATCGACGGTGGTTTGTAACCGTCGAATACGATATCGGCGTAGGCCAGATCCTGAACCACCCAGATTTCGTGCTCACGACACATGGCCACGACTTTCTCAAAGAACGCCAGCTCAACGCATTCGGTGGTCGGATTGCCGGGGAAGTTCAATACCAGCATTTTGGGGCGTGGCCAGGTGGTCTTGATGGCCTTTTCGAGTTCTTCAAAGAAGTCGACATCCGGCGTCAGTGGCACATGACGAATATCGGCACCGGCGATCACAAATCCATACGGGTGTATGGGATAAGACGGATTGGGCACCAGCACATTATCGCCCGGGCCAAGTGTTGCCAGCGCCAGATGCGCCAGACCTTCCTTTGAACCGATGGTGGTAATGACTTCGGTATCGGGGTCAAGATCAACGTCATAACGGGTTTTGTACCAGTTCGCCATCGCACGGCGCAGACGTGGAATACCCTTCGATTGACTGTAACGGTGCGTCCCGCCGCGCTGGGCCGTTTCGACCAGCTTGTCGACGATATGCTCGGGCGTGTCCTGATCCGGATTGCCCATGGACAGATCTATGATGTCCTCTCCCCGTGCTCGCGCCGCCATTTTCAACTCACCAATCACGTTGAAGACATAAGGCGGCAGGCGTTCGATACGCGGGAAGTGTTTGTTCATGGCGGTACTATCCAAAAGGGGCCTGAAAAGGCGTGGAAAAGCGCATCAGGCTACCGCAAGGGCGTTCTGGCAGCAATCATCAGAACGCGACGCAGGTTGTGCCTCACACAGGGAGCTACCGCCACCCGCAGAGCTCGTGCTTATTTGAAGCCTTTACTACAAACCACGGAAATAATCATTGTCGTATTTACGACATATGCCAACTTTTCAGCAACAATCTCCATCCCTGATGATCGTCAAAAGCCACATCACTTATCCGTCAAACCGCCGGACATCGCCTCCCCAAAACCACACAAAAGTCACGGGTATGGCTATAGTCGGCCCGTCGATGCAAACGCAGACGACAGATATCCATCACATCAGGAGACTAACCATGGCAACCGTGTACTTTTCTTCCCCAATCATGCAAAAAAACAAAAAAGTCGAGGCCATCGCCGGACAGCGCTCGACCCTGCTGGGCGTCGCCAAAGCCAACAAGATTCAGATTCCGTTTGAATGCGAAGACGGCAACTGCGGCTCCTGCCTGATCAAGGTGACCCATCTGGATGGTGAACGCGTCAAGGGCATTATGCTGACCGACAAGGAGCGAGTCGTGCTCAAGTCCCTCGGCGTTCTAAGCAAGACAGAAGAAGAAAAAGCCTCGGTGCGTGACCTGCCGCCAACCCATCGCCTGGCCTGCCAGACCATCGTTCCGGATGAAGACATTCTGGTGGAATTCACAGGCGAACCCGGTGGTTCCGGTGCGGATGACTGAACCCGTCAAGGCTGATTTCACTCTTCCGTAATCCCCCCGTTGCCACCCGGCCCAATACCCTCTCCTGTTGGGCCACCCCCACTCACACCGGATCATGCACTTTCTGCCACTGGACGACCCGGCCTGCCCGTCGTAGCCTATCGAGCATCCAATTTCAGCCATCTTTTTAACCAGTGGATCGATTTACTTATGCTGATTTCGTTCGTTTTAACCGTCATCGCTGACGACAAACCCGGTATCGTTGAACAGGTTGCCAGTGTGATTCGCGAGCATCAGGGCAACTGGCTGGAAAGCCGCATGGCAACCATGGCAGGGAAATTTGCTGGCATCCTGCGCATAGAAGTCGCAGAAGATAACAGTGACAACCTGATTGCCGCACTCACCGCTCTGACCGAGCAAGGTATTGAAGTGCGCACCGAACGCGGTACAGCAGAACAAACGGCCACCGTTCACCTGACGCTGTCTGTTATCGGTAATGACCGCCCGGGTATCGTTCAGGAAGTGACGTCGGTACTGGCCCAACACCAGGTCAACGTTCAGGAGTTGATCACTGGCTGTTTCGCTGCCGAAATGTCCGCCACCCCGACCTTCCGCGCCGAAGCCGAGCTGGAAGTACCGGAAGACTTCGACCAGGACGGTCTGGCAGATGATCTGGAAAGCCTCAGCGACGAACTGATGGTCGAAATTCGCAAGGCAATCTAGACCAAAGCGACCGAAAATGGACCGGGGCTGGCGTCCAGTAACAGGCTAGTGCGACACTTTAATGAAAGCGCTATAATCGCCGCCCTTTTTTCAGCGCTCGATGGATTTTGCTCCAAATCGGTGTATGCGAATGCACTGAATCACCCGTCACACAAGCGGTGATTACGATCCACCGACTGCTCAATCGCAGCTAGATAACAGGAACGCTCATGGCCAAACGTACCGCCCTGTATGCGAAACACCTAGAAGCCAACGCCAAAATGGTTGATTTTGCGGGCTGGGATATGCCGATTCACTACGGCTCCCAGATTCAGGAACACAACGCTGTTCGTGAAAAATCCGGCATGTTCGATGTTTCCCACATGACCATCGTTGACATCAATGGCTCCGACGCCACCGACTACCTGCAGCAACTGCTGGCCAACGATGTGGCTCGCCTGCAGGAAAAGGGCAAGGCCCTGTACAGCGCCATGCTGAATCAGGACGGCGGTGTGATCGACGACCTGATCGTTTACAAGACCGACAACGGCTACCGTTTGGTAGTGAATTCGGCCACTCGCACCAAGGATCTCGAATGGATGGAGCGCAACCTGCGTGGCTTTGGCAACCTGAGCCTGACCGAGCGCCCGGAACTCGCCATGCTGGCCGTTCAGGGCCCGGAAGCCATCAGCAAGGTCAAACTGGTCAAGCCAGAAGCCGCCACCGCCATTGATGGCCTGAAGGTCTTTCAGGGGCGCAGCCAGGCAAACTGGTTCTTTGCCCGCACCGGCTATACCGGTGAAGACGGTCTGGAAATCATGATCCCGGAAGCCGAAATCGCCGATTTCTGGCAAGCGCTGCAGGAAGCCGACGTTCAGCCATGTGGTCTGGGGGCTCGCGACACCCTGCGTCTGGAAGCCGGTATGAACCTGTACGGCAATGATATGGACGAAACCATCAGCCCGCTTCAGGCGGCCATGGGATGGACGATAGCCTGGGAACCGACCGATCGCGCCTTTATTGGTCGTGACGCACTGGAAGCCGAAAAAGACGCTGGCGTCGCCAACAAGCTGGTGGGCCTGGTACTGGAAGGTCGTGGTGTAATGCGCTCGCATCAGAAAGTACTGGTGGATCTCGGCAATGGCGAACAGGGCGAAGGCGAAGTGACATCAGGCACCTTCTCACCAACGCTGCAGAATTCCATTGCCATGGCCCGCGTGCCAAAGGCAACCGGTGAAACCTGTCACGTTGATATTCGTGGCAAACAGGTTCCGGCCCGAGTGATCAAACTGCCGTTTGTTCGTAACGGCAAAAAGGTATACGAATAATCGGCATCAATGCCGGGTTAAGACATCATCCGGTGTGCGGCCATCAACCCCCTGCGCAGCGCACCCCCAATTTCGAACTGGAGACAAGTCATGGCAAATGTACCAGCAGATCTGAAATACGTTGCTTCACACGAGTGGATTCGCACCGAAGCTGACGGCACCGTCACCATCGGTATTACCGACTTCGCTCAGGAACAGCTGGGAGACGTGGTATTCGTTGAGCTACCAGAAGCAGACGCCGAATTTGATGCCGACGCCGAGTGCGCCGTGGTGGAATCCGTAAAAGCCGCTTCCGATATCTTCGCTCCGATTGCTGGCAAGATCATCGCCGTTAACGAAGAGCTGGTTGATGCACCGGAGAAAGTCAACGAAGACCCATACGGTGAAGCCTGGTTCTTCAAGATGGAAGTGGCCGATGCCGCTGCGCTGGACGCACTGATGGATGCCGACGCTTACGCCGCTGCATGCGAAGGCTAACCAGCCACAGACAATCCGGTTTCAGGTCGCCGCGATACCATACCGAGCGACCGCTACCCGCTACACTCGAACCTCTGATCTTCAGGGGTTCTTTGTTTTCAGCTCTCTTTGTTTTTGACGCCCCACAGGTAACCCTATGACTCAAGCTCCGTCACTGCATCAACTGGAACAGCGCGACAACTTTGTCGGTCGCCATATCGCCTCGGACGGTACCGGCCTGGACAACAACGAAACCGCCTCCATGCTGCACGCCGTCGGCGCTGAAACTCTGGACGCCCTGACCGCCGACTTTGTCCCGGCGGACCTGCTGCGCGAGCCGTTTCTGAACATCGCCGACAGCAAAACCGAATTCGAGGCGCTGTCGTACCTGCGCTCGCTGGCCGACCGCAACCAGGTCTTCAAGAGCTACATCGGTCTGGGTTACCACGACACCATCATTCCGCCGGTCATCCTGCGCAATGTGATGGAAAATCCGGGCTGGTACACCGCTTACACACCGTATCAACCAGAGATTGCCCAGGGCCGTCTGGAAGCGCTGCTGAACTTCCAGCAAATGGTCATCGACATGACCGGCATGGAACTGGCCAACGCGTCCCTGCTGGACGAAGGCACCGCCGCCGCCGAAGCCATGGCGATGGCCAAGCGCTCGGTGCGAAAGAACAAGTCCAACACCTTCTTTATTGACGAAAACTGCCTGCCCCAGACCATCGACGTGGCCGCTACCCGCGCCGAAGCGTTTGGCTGGGACATACAGGTTGGCCCCGCCGACACCGCAGCAGACGCCGACGTTTTCGGTGCCCTGTTCCAGTATCCGGGCAAAAACGGTGACGTGCGTGACTTCACCGACATCATCGCTGCCCTGCACGACAAGAACGCGCTGGCCGTGGTCGCCAGTGACCTGATGGCGCTGGTGGCGCTGAAATCACCCGGCGAAATGGGCGCGGACATCGTCCTGGGGAACGCCCAGCACTTCGGCGTACCGATGGGCTTTGGTGGCCCGCACGCGGCGTTCTTCGCTACGCGTGACAGCTTCAAGCGTGCCATTCCAGGCCGTATTATTGGTGTTTCCATTGATGCCCAAGGCAATCAGGCACTGCGCATGGCGCTGCAAACCCGTGAGCAGCACATCCGTCGCGAGAAGGCCAACTCCAACATCTGTACCGCTCAGGTGCTACTGGCCAATCTGTCGTCCTTCTATGCCGTCTACCACGGCCCGATTGGTCTGAAGACCATCGCGGCACGCATTCACCGCCTGACCGACATTCTGGCGTCCGGTCTGTCCTCCAGCGCGGGCGTCGAGGTGGTGAACGCCAACTGGTTCGACACCCTGACACTGAAAGTCGACGACCGCAGTGCCGTTCTGGCGCGTGCAAAAGCGGCAGAAATCAACCTGCGTGACGACTCTGAGTTACTGGGCGCAGACACACTGGGTGTGTCCCTGAGCGAAAAAACCACCGCCGCCGACGTACAACAGCTGTTCGACGTGCTGCTGGGCGAGCACCACGATCTTGATGTGTACGAGCTGGATGCCCGCGTGGTCGCTTCACTGGCCAACGAAGGCTCTGCCTCTATTCCGGCGGAACTGGTGCGTACGTCCGAATTCCTGACCCACCCGACCTTCAACCGCTACCACACCGAGCACGAGATGCTCCGCTACATCAAGGGTCTGGAGTCGAAAGACCTGGCCATGAACCACAGCATGATCACGCTGGGTTCCTGCACCATGAAGCTGAACGCCACCACCGAGATGATCCCGGTGACCTGGCCGGAATTCGCCAATATCCACCCGTTCGCCCCGGCCTCCCAGACCGAGGGTTATCAGAAGATGATCAACGAGCTGGATGACTACCTCAAAACCATCACCGGCTTCCCGGCCATCTGCATGCAGCCAAACTCCGGCGCGCAGGGTGAATACGCCGGTCTGCTGGCGATCAAGAACTACCACGAGAGCCGTGGCGAAGGGCATCGTAATGTCTGCCTGATTCCACGCTCCGCCCACGGCACCAACCCGGCGTCGGCACAAATGGCTTCCATGCGCGTGGTGGTGACCAACTGTGATGAGCACGGCAACGTTGATTTCGACGACCTGAAGCAAAAGGCTGAAGAACTGAGCGATCAGCTGTCCTGTCTGATGCTGACCTACCCGTCGACCCACGGCGTGTACGAAGAAGGCGTGCGTGAAATCTGCGACCTGATCCACCAGCACGGCGGTCAGGTCTATATGGACGGTGCCAACCTCAATGCTCAGGTCGGCCTGACCCAACCCGGTCATATCGGCGCGGACGTGACTCATATGAACCTGCACAAAACCTTCGCCATTCCACACGGTGGCGGTGGCCCCGGCATGGGGCCGATTGGCGTGGCCGAGCATCTGGCTCCGTTCGTCGCCAACCACGCAGTACGCCCGATCAACAACGCCGCCAAAGGCAATGGCGCGGTATCCGCAGCGCCTTATGGCTCCGCCAGCATCCTGCCCATCAGCTGGATGTACATCACCCTGATGGGTGGCAACGGCCTGCGACTGGCGACCCAGAACGCCCTGCTGAAAGCCAACTACCTGGCCAAGCGACTGGCAAATCACTACCCGATTCTGTACACCGGCCAGAACGGTCGCGTGGCGCACGAATGCATCGTTGATCTGCGCCCGATCAAGGCCGACACCGGTATCACCGAAGTCGATATCGCCAAGCGCCTGATGGACTACGGCTTCCATGCCCCGACCATGTCCTTCCCGGTGGCGGGCACCTTTATGATCGAGCCGACCGAATCGGAATCCAAAGCCGAGATCGACCGCTTCGCCGACGCCATGATTGCCATCAAAGGCGAGATTGACGCCGTTGCCAACGGCCAGCTCGACGCCGACAACAACCCGCTGAAAAACGCACCACACACCGCCACCGTGATCGCTGGCGACTGGGAACGTCCATACAGCCGCCAGCTTGCGGCCTACCCAACCCAGAACCTAGGTGCTCACAAATTCTGGCCATCCGTGGGCCGTATTGACGACGTTTACGGCGACCGCAACCTGATCTGCTCCTGCCCGGCGATTGAGAATTACGAGGATTAACCTTCATTCTTCTTAAAACAGGAAGACATTAAAAATCCCCGCTAATGGAGAAGTTAGCGGGGTCGCGTTTTATTAAAGGAATATCAATTGTGAAATCATGTACTCAATATTTACCAATTATTTTAGCTGGATTATTTTTGTCGTCATGCGGCGGTGGAGGTGGCGGCGAAAGTAATAATAATTCTGAAATTCCAGCACCTGAAAGTCACATTACTGTATCTACTCGGTCTACAGGCTTGGGGAGCATTACCCCAACCAATGCAACAAAAAGTCCTGGAGAGATTGCAGAATTCACACTCTCACCTGCATATGGATACAAGATTGATTCAGTGTCAGGCTGTGATG
This sequence comes from Oceanospirillaceae bacterium, assembly GCA_002723385.1. Classification (GTDB taxonomy): domain Bacteria; phylum Pseudomonadota; class Gammaproteobacteria; order Pseudomonadales; family Oceanobacteraceae; genus Oceanobacter. The sequence continues at coordinate 14,652 of PBNY01000034.1, forward strand.
GTCATTTAGAAGGTAATATTTACTCAACTTCGGAGCTTTCTGAAAACTGTGGAGTACAAGTTAGCTTCAGCCTCTCATTTTATGAGCTAACAACGCAAACCGATGGTAATGGTGCATTTGAATTTGAAAGAGTTCAGGCCATTGGACAAGCAAGACTGATCATCACGCCAAATCCTGGGTTTATTATCGATCAAGTTACAGGATGTGGAGGTACTCTCAACGGTAACATCTACACAACGCCTTTTCTCACCGAAGATTGCCTAGTGAGTGCAACATTTAAAAAATTTTCCATTTTGGAAATGTCAGCAAAAGACTCTAAAACTCTATTACTTTCTTGGGGAGAAACACCTAACGCAAGCCATTATAACCTACTAATATCAACGGCAGCACAACCAGACTTTCAGCCTATTGCCACCCAGATTAAAAAAAACACTGGTCAACATGAATACTCCACACCATTACATTTAACTTCCAATATACGCTTCAAACTAGAAATATGCACAAACAATAACTGCACCGACAGCAATATTGTATCATTTGAAAAAAGCTATTCTGAAACCATCACCTATATCAAGGCAAGCAATCCAGATACTCTAGACTATTTCGGTAGTGAAATAGCTCTTAGTGCTGATGGAAAAACTCTAGCAATCTCTTCTACAGCCGAACAAAGTAACGCCAAGGGAATAAATGGCGACCAAGCTGACAACTCTATCATGTACGCAGGAGCCGTTTATACATTTTCTCATGGTGATTCAGGTTGGCAACAAGATGCCTATATAAAAGCATCAAACACTGATGAATGGGATGTTTTCGGACACTCGATTGCTCTCAACGCAGATGGTTCAATACTCGTGATTGGGGTACCTGATGAAGACAGTGGATCAACACAAGTAAATGGAGATCAGGAAGACAATAGCCGACCAAGCATCGGAGCTGCATATGTTTTCAAAAAAACAAATAAAGCTTGGGAACAGCAAGCTTATTTAAAGCCCAGCCAACTCCCTCCAAGTGGGCATGTGCTCGAATTTGGTAAGGCTATTTCAATAAACTCTGCCGGAGATCAAATAGCCGTTGGAAGCATATGGGGAAGAACTGGCAGCATTGCTGGAGGGGTCGTCCATGTATTTGAACACAAAAACAACAGCTGGACAGAAAGCCACACCCTTTCTGCTTCAAATACCGATATTGGTGATCAATTTGGCGATTCTATCAAAATGAGTAATGATGGGAATACTATAGCGATTGGTGCCCCCCATAAGAATAGCTCGAATCAAAACCCATCAGGCAAACCATTAAGAGAGTCCGGCGCAGTATATATTTTTAACAAATCAAATAACACATGGAGCCAAACTGCTTACTTGAAATCGAAGAATCCAATTGAATACGGCTTCTTTGGGTCAAATATCTCGTTAAGCGGTGACGGCAATACACTTGCTGTTGGAGCCCCCAGTGAAAGCAGCACTGGAGAGAGCAACCCAAGCTCTACCTCTTTACCAATGTCGGGGGCTGTTTACGTATTTAAATCATTAGATGGCACGTGGAACCAGGCTCAGTTATTAAAATCAGAAAATAAAGAACAAGCAGACCTTTTCGGAATGTCTGTCAGCCTTAATCAAAGTGGAAACATTCTTGCTGTAGGAGCTCCTGGTGAGGATGGTGGAAACTCCGGCTTTAACGGAGATCAGCTATCAAATAGCGTTGACGGAGCTGGAGCTGCTTACATATTTGCGTATGAAAACGAAAGATTTGTCCAAAAAACCTACATAAAGTCAAAGAAAGCAGTCACGAAAACAGGTATCGGGCGTCAAATCAGTATTAGTGCTGATGGAACAACTCTGGCTGTAGGGGCTCCATTTGATGACAGTCGGGCTTCAGGTATTAATGGGGATCCTGAAGAAAAGGAGAAGAGAAGCTCAGGAGCTGTATTTTTGTACTAATTAGAGACTGTAAAACGCTCAGTCCATTTCTAGTACCAAAGTGTAACCTGTAACCCTCCCCTGCTTAGGACCACTCTTTTTTAGAGGCTCTCCGGGGAGGTTGCTTGTTCACGATACTCGTTGGGTGTCAGATCCCCAAGTGATTCGTGAGGTTGTTCTTCGTTGTACTCTCTCATCCAACGGCTGGTAATATCTCTGACTTCTTCCAGGTCGCTGAACAGATAATAATCCAGTATTTCAGTTCGATACGTTCGGTTGAACCGCTCGACATAACCATTCTGGTGGGAGTAATCCAGTCACCAGTGCGGAGGCGCTACTGGCCAATAGCTGACGACTCAGGGCCGCCTTTGTTACTATTTCATACGGTTACCGCCAGATCAATCGAACCCCACTCAGCACATCCGTGCGTATGGGAAAACAGAATTTCCTGACAGTCACCATAACAGCCGCTTTCGGCTGGCTATATCACTAGCCCGACAACGATTTGACTGGTTTGGACATTTAGCCAATAGCTCGCACACACTCCCTGTTTTGAGCTTCCCACGCTTTACGAGCCTTGGCTGTTTTCTGAGCAGGAGATTTCTGGATATGCTGAACGGCATCGACTCTCGTTGCTGACTTGCTGATTCCACTGGCAATGACATCAGGCTCATCCGTGGTATTGCTTCCAGTTCCGCATAGACACGACGAGCCCGCTTGACCAGAGCCTCAACACGCTCTGACACAACTGTTTGGCTTTGTTGATGTTTCATATACAGATCTTTCTGGTTTGGAATATATGCGCAGGATTTCGACGCAACCGGGAAAAACCATGCCTACAGTAGAGCTTGACCAATTGTTCGTTTAACAGGTTAACAACCCGAATATGGTTACAACCTAGTTTTGTTCATAAACTCTCAACTCATTATATTTCCATGCTTCAGAAGCCGTAAAACGTCTACAACAGGCCTCGGAAGCATGGGAGTCAGATTTTCAGAATAACACTCTATTCACAGCAATCACTTCGCCTGACTGGTCTCCAGATAGGCTTTGGCTGAAATATCTGTCCACGCCCGCACTTTCTTCAGGTATTCCGCCTGAGATTCCACAATGCGTTTGGCCTGTTCATCCTTTTCGGTCAGCTCGGAAAGCAGCGCTTTGTTGGCCGCACGCATGGCGTCCATCACGTCTTCGGGAAAATCACGCACCTTGATGTTCGGATTCTCTTTCAGCATTGTGTCCCATGATTGCGCGTTGGCATCCATGGCTTGCACGTACATATCAAACGCGGCCACGCGGAAGGCAGTTTCCAGAATCACTTGCAGGTCTTTTGGCAGTGAGTCCCACTTGCGCTTGTTCACCAGAAACTGGGTTTCAGTACCCGGCTCATGCCATGCGGTGTAGTAGTACGGAGCGACTTTCTGGAAGCCCATGCGCAGGTCGAAAGCCGGGCCAACCCATTCAAGGGCATCGATGGTGCCACGTTCCAGCGATGTAAACAGTTCACCCGGCGGGATGTTGGTCGGGCTGGCGCCGACACGGGCAAAGACTTCACCGGCAAATCCGGGAATACGCATCTTCAGGCCCTTGAGATCGGCCAGCGATTTGATTTCTTTCTTGAACCAGCCGCCCATCTGGATATCAGTGTTACCACCCGGAAACGACAGCAGGTTGTGCGGTGCATACACTTCCTGCATCAGCTCCATACCACCGCCACGGTAGAACCAGGCGTATTGCTCCGTGCTCATCATCCCGAAGGGCATGGAAGAAAAGAACAGCGTATTGGGCACCTTGCCCTTCCAGTAATACGAGCTGGTGTGACCGAGATCATATTGACCGGCCTTGACCATATCAAACACCCCGAATGGTGCCTTGTGCTTATTGGCCGAGTCGATACGAATTTCCAGACGACCGTTAGACATCTCGTTCGCCAGTCGGGCCATGTTCTTGCTGGCGTCGCCCAAAATCGGGGTTCCGGTGCCCCAGGTTTCGGCCAATTTGAGTCGATAAACCTTGTCGGCGGCGATGGCCGACAGAGACACCACGGTGATCGCAGCCAGGCTGACTGCTTGCAAAAACCGTGTGACGTTATTGTTGTTTTTCATGATTACCTCGTGCGCTTAACCAGGCGTATTTTTTTGTATGGTTGCCCTGTTTGTTTCTGGCCTGTCAGGAAGAAAACCACTGTAACGGCTCGCGTTTCGGGATGCCAATCCGTGTATCAAAAACATAACAGCCCGGATGACAAACGCCCGTTCAGGATGTCACCCCCGCCAATTTGCTGTAAATTCTCGCGCTGTAGCCACCAGTCTGGTGGCTGATTTTTCACTCTTTCGCTACCCCGTAGCCTTTGCATCCATGGGAGCCTTTATGTCTGTGCAGAAACTCAATTATCAGGTAAATGGCGAAGGCAAGCCGCTGGTGATCCTCCATGGGTTGTTTGGCATGTTGCAGAACTGGGGAGCACAGACCAGGGCGCTGGCGGATGAGTTTCAGGTGATCACGGTGGATTTACGGGATCATGGCCGTTCACCGCATTCCACCGATCTCAGTTATCCGTTAATGGCGGCGGATGTTCGTCAGTTGATTGCTGACCTGGGGCACGAGAAGGTCGACCTGCTGGGACATTCAATGGGCGGCAAGGTCGCCATGCAGCTGGCTTGTGAACCCGACTCCCCCATAGACAAGCTGATCGTAGCGGACATTTCGCCCGTCGCTTACGACAACCAGCACAGCAGTGTGTTTGCCGGATTGCAGGCCGTGGATACCAACCGCGTTCGTTCCCGTCAGGAAGCCGACCGTTGTATTGCGGAGCACGTAGACGATCCATCTGTGCGTGCCTTCTTGCTGACAAATCTGTACCGCCATGAAGGCAAATTTGCCTGGCGAGCCAATGTCGATTTGCTGTTCAGCCACTACAGCGAGATACGCAAGGCACCCGCGATGGAACAACCGTTTGAAGGCCCCACGCTGTTTATCAAGGGCGAGAACAGCGATTACATTCTGCCGAAGTATCAGCAGGAGATTCTGAAGTGGTTCCCGAATGCGGATTACAAAATCATCGCAGGCACCGGCCACTGGATGCATGCTGAGAAGCCGGAGATGTTCACCAGTCTGGTACGCCGATTCCTGACGCAATAAACATACACTTAACGATTCACCAGCGTCCGCAGGTGCTAATCCGCCTGCGGAACCAGTCCTCGCAAGTCTTCCTCGAAGTACGCCAGAGCCCGACGTTCAATTTGCTGTAATCCGGCTTTTTGAACATCGTTCAGGTAGTCATAGCGCGATGCAGCACCGAAGTCTCCAAACAGGATATGCCCATCACCGTTAATCAGCGTGTTATGGGCATAGAGATCACCGTGGCAAACCTCATGGGCTTCCAGATGTTCGACCACCGACGTCATCTGCGCCACCAACTGATCAACTTCGTCATGAGTCAGGCTTTGTTCAGGCAAGAAAGTATCGCGAGTACAGCTGTCCAGACTCGGCGGTTGTCCGAGGTTATCGTAATGATCCGGGATGAGTTTCATCACCATGGCATCATGTCCTGGCTCCTGAATGCGTGCGATTGGAGACACCAGATTCGGATGCTCACTGATCGACAGGCAGGCATCCAGTTCGTCCTGTGGGTAACCATCACTGGTGACGTCGCCACGGAAGACTTTCACGGCAACGGATTCCTCGGCATCAACTCGCAGAGCCGTCTGCTCGCAGGTCCAGCTGGCCCGTGATATCAGCCCGGACGCTCCCCGGCCCAGTAGTTCATGCATTTCCAGTGTCGACGATTCAATGGTCGGGAAGTGGTCGTGAGTACCGCGTTCATCGCAGAAAGGGTTTCCAGCAAATGCCAGCCACGCCAGCCTGGGCAGTTGCAGCACAAAATCCGGGAACGCTTCCAACTCATTGGCCGAGATTCGCAGCAGCCCCAGCTGCTCCATTGACAACATGCTGTCGGGCAATCGTTTGAGCTTGTTGCCAGCCAGCATCAGCTTTTCCATTCGAGTCAGCCGTCCGAAGCCATGCGGCAGAGATTCAATGTGATTGTCCGTCAGAATCAGCCAGCGCAAGCTGCTCGGCAGACACTGTTCAGAGACCTGTTGAATCTGGTTGTGCTTGAAGCCCAACATGCTCAGTTGTGGGCACTGGCCAATGCCATCAGGGATGTGTTGAAAACGGTTATTCGAGGCGAACAGAATCCTGAGCTGGCTGAAGCGATGCAAATCGTCGGGCAAATCCGACAGCTGGTTATCCGACAGATCGAGCACTTCCAGCGTCTCCGCCAGGCTGTAGATCGCTTCGGGGAAATGGGTCAGCCCTTCCGACAGTTTCAGCCTGCGACTCCCCGCCAGTTCCCCGTTTTTCAGTTGCTCAAGTGTTTGCACCGCTCTTTCCTTTCACTGTTCTGGTCTACGAGGTTCTGCCAGAACCCGTTTTCAAAGCCGGGATTATGCAGCCGAGAAGCAGTAACAACCAGAGCCACTGTGACCAATGCAAAAACGTTGATCCAAATCAGTACTCAAGCACCATAGTGCTCATTTGAGAACCCGTTACACTTTTTGAACGGTATCCAAGCTGATCAGAACGTGGAGTTGTTTATGCTGAAGCAAGTAAGAACATCAATCCTGATATGCCTGTCGGTTTTCTGTGCTGGCACCGCCTCGGCGGATGCGCTAAATGGTACAAAGCACATATTCCTGGTGGACAAGAAAGGCAATGAATTGCGGGTTGGCAGCGTCAACTTCCAGCGTTCAGGCGGCGGGGCCAGCTATAAACTGCACATGGAACATGAGCGCTTCAAGGATTTCTTTCTGTCGATGAAAGAGATGAAATGCCTCGAAGGCCCCGAGTTGATGTGCCATCTGCCCTATCCCTACCAGCAACCTCACACCGTCAGCCATGACGACCTCAGCTGGCTGTCCCATGATTTGCTGTTCATGTTCAAGAAATCCAACGAATTCGGTGCCAACTTCTGGAACGGCATCTACTTTGACATGCAGATTGAAGGGAATGCCGTCAAGGGCGTCGCCCAGGCCGTTGACCTGAACCTGCTGGCTTCACCACCGGATGACCTGAGCATCCCGCCGATCAATGACGCCGAGCGCGATGACATCGACACCTCGCTCCGTTGGCTGGCGCACATTGTTATTCGGTGAAGATTGTCTTGCCATCCGGTGCGGCTTTGTCACACAACGTCCGCGCCGGATGTCGCAAAACCAACAAAAACAACCATCACAAAAGCCATAACCTACTGAAAATCATGACTATTTCCGTGGCGCGTAATTTGCTGTGACCCAGGTAACTTACGGAGAATATTTCATGCAGCAATTTCAGTGGTTACCGGAATTTGAGACCGGCATCGACGTCATCGACTCACAACATCAGCGGATTTTCGAATACCTGCTGGAGGTGGACACGGCCATTCGCATGCAGAGCCATGAGTCCATCAAGGAAGTCGTTCACTCCCTGATCGACTATTCCATTTCCCACAATGCCTTTGAAGAAACCCTGATGGAACGTGCCGATTACCCGATCCTCGCCGCTCACGCCAAGGTGCATGAGGCATTCCGCAACCGCGCCCTGTCCTACGAGCACCGCATTGAGAACGGAGAAGACTGCCTGAAAGTCGCCAAGGAAGTGCGTTCGGACATCGGACTGTGGCTCACCAACCACATCCAGCGAGACGACAAGGACTACGTTCCCTACGTCAAGAAATCTCTCGAAGGCGGTTTTGTCAGCCGGATGAAAAAGCGCTTCTTTGCCTGAACCCGCAGCTTCAGGGGTGCTTCACCAGGGTTTCACGCATATGTTTGGCCATGACCCAGAACCCGGCCATGCCGCACACAGCGACCACCTGACTGCAGGCAAGCAATGACGCCACACCAAGCAGGCCACTGATGGCCATGGGCGCACCGGCGTGGCCGCTGTCGGCCACCAGTTTCCAAACGCCAAGGAAACGGGAACGACCTTTTTCTGGGGCAAAGTCGGCACCGAGCACCATCACCAGCCCGGAACTCAGGCCATTGGCAAAACCAATCAACACCGCACTGGCCAACAAGGCAGCATGGGAGTCGGCCCAACCCAGCAGGGCAATCCCGGTTGCAAACAACACCAGACTCGGCCCGGCAGCCGCCTTCCGGCCCCAGCGGTCCATAATAATGCCGGCCGGGATGAACATCAGGCTGTCGACAGCAGCCCCCGCCGCAACGACAAATCCAATGGTGTCGACTTCGAGTCCCATCGCACTGCCCGCCAATGGAATCAGCGCCACCCTCGCGGCACGCATAAACTGCAGAGCCATCATGGCAACACCAGCCGACAGGAATTCCTGCCGGTACTCCACCAGAACCGCACCAATGGCACTGATCGAATGCGATTCATGGGAAGGCTCAGGTTCTCCCTTCTCGGCGCAGACAGCAACAACCGCCAGAGCGATCAGGCAAACCACCACCAGCACCGAGAAGGCCACCGGATACCCGGCACTGGAAGCCAGCAAGCCACCAGCCAATGGCCCAATGAAGGCACCAACGCGCATGGCTCCGGCCATCATCGCCATGACCCGGCCCCGCTCCTGAGAGGCCGAACGCGCTGATACATACGCCTGACGACCAATCAGAGCGAAGGACATGCCACAACCGGCGATCATTGCCCCCAGCCCCAGCAATATCGGGTCGCTCGAAACAGCGACCAGCCCGTATCCGAGGGTATAACCCGCCATCCCCAGCATCAGACACGCCTTGTCACCGAGTTTTCCGGCCGCAATACCGGCAGGAATGTCCCCCATCAACTGCCCCAGACCGCGCAACCCCAGTACCAGCGCAGCAATCGCCGGGCTATGACCCAATTCCAGAACGTACAAGGGCAGCAACACCAGAATGGCCGTTTGTGCGGAAGCAGTCAGAATTGCGGGAATGTAAATAGGCCAGATCAAAGAGCGCATCAGCGCATTAATATTGGAAGCTTGAGTCACAGGGGAACCGGCATTGCTTGGAAATCAGACGCGCCAGTCTACCCCACCGGAATGACCAGCACGTAGTGGGATTGCCAATACCTGGTATTGAAAAATAAGAATGAGAATTTCGAAAGAAAGGAGTGAAAGAAAGGAGAGACAGTGGCGACAGGGAGTCGCAATCCCTGTCGCAACCAGTTTCAGAGGTGTTACTGAACAAACATGCGATTCAATTGCTGCAAACCAGCTTTATAGACACCTCGAATTGCGTCTTCTGCTTCACTGTCCGATACACCAGCGGCTTCGAAGGTAGAACGCCAGGTCACCTTGGCCTTGTCACTCCCAACGGGCATGACGCTGATGGTCGCGTGGTAGTCTTCAACAGGCAGCGGGCCAGACAGAATGCGGTAGCTGTAGGACATGGCATCTTCATTTCGCGCGGTTTCCTGCTCGACGATTTCAGCATCATTCGCCAACGTCAGGTAACGCTGATCGTGCAATTGACGACTGATTTTCACGGCCGGGTGCCAGCGAGCCAGGGAGTTGAATCCGCCTACTTCAACCCAGACATCCGCTGCCGAGGCATTGATGGTGGTCGACTCGGTTACGGCAATCGGATCACTGGAAATGCCCATATTGGCGCAGGAGGTCGTCAGAATGGCACCGCTGATTGCGAGTGCGGAGAGTGCTTTTTTCATGTGCAACATCCGTCATTATTTTTATTCGGGTCATCAAGGATGTGCTTTTACTGCATCAGGAAACATGCTGCTTTCAGGCTGTTTGCCGCCCTACTTATGACCCACATGACATCCCGCAACCGTCCTACTCTCGTGCGCCATACGCCCGCTTCAACAAATTCTCGGAAGCTGCTCGCCGTTGAGCCAGTCCACCATACGTCGACCACCGAAGCGGGTTGTCATCTGAACAAAGTGATTGGAATCGGCGATCACCTCACCCACCAGTGCAGCATCCTGACCTTTCGGGTGCCGTTTCATCGCAGCGAGCAAGGCATCCGCCTGTTCCGCCGGACAGATGGCAATGAGTTTGCCTTCGTTGGCAACGTATAGCGGATCCAGTCCGAGGAATTCACAGGCCGCAGCCACCTGAGGTTTGACCGGAATACGGGCTTCGTCGATCACCATGCCCACTTCACTCTGCTGGGCCAGTTCATTTAATGTGTTGGCCAGACCGCCACGGGTCGGATCGCGCAGGCAGCGGATACCCGGAGCAGCCTTGAGCATCTCGGCCACCAGGTCGTGCAGCGACTGACTGTCTGACTCCAGGCCGGTCTCGAAACCGAGACTGTCCCGTTGCGATAAAATCGTCACACCATGGTCCCCCATGCTGCCGGAAATCAGAATCCGGTCACCGACCTGAGCCTGATCGCCGCCCAGATTAATATCAGCAGTCACGGCACCAACACCAGTAGTCGCGATAAACACGCCGTCACCACTGCCCTTTTCAACCACCTTGGTATCACCGGTCACAATCGCCACATTGGCGTCGCGCGCTGCTGCCGCCATGGACTGCACAATGCGTTTGAGGTCGGCCAGTGGCAGCCCTTCTTCGAGGATAAATGCCACCGACAAATACAGTGGCCGGGCGCCGTTCATGGCCACATCGTTGACCGTGCCATGCACGCTGAGTGACCCGATGTCACCACCGGGGAAAAACAACGGTGAGATCACATGAGCATCGGTCGCCATCACCAGGCGTTCACCGGGTGCCAGGGCAGGCAAGAGGGCGCCATCGTTTCCCTGTTGCAGGAATTCGTTATCGAATTCGGCGGCAAACAACTGACTGATCAACTGATGCATGGCCCGGCCACCACTGCCGTGGGTCATATCAACCTTGCCGTGTTTCCAGTCGATGCGGCTTGTGCTTTTTTTCTGGGACATCACTGACCTCCTGCCACCGCGATGACCTGCGGCTCATCCTGTTGGCGACGACCATACTGGTAATAGGCCGCACAGGCTCCTTCCGACGACACCATGCAGGAACCCAGTGGATTGTCCGGCGTACAGGGGTTGTCGAACAGTTTGCAGTCACGGGGACTCTTGAGGCCGCGCAAAATCTGCGGGCATTCACAGGCCTTGTTGTCTTTCAGCAGCGACTTCAACGATTCAGCGTGCGCCTGAAGCTGCGCAGCAAACCGCACCTCAGCATCAAACTGCTGCCATTCAGGGCGGATCTGAAGCGCACTGCGAGGCACAAATCCAAGCCCGCGCCATTCGAAGGTGTCGCGTATCCCGAACATGCGATCCGTCAATGCTCCGGCCTTGGCATTGCCTTCGCGAGTCACCGCTCGGGTGAATTCGTTCTCCACTTCCGAACGGCCCTCATTGAGCTGCCGAATCAGCATCAGAATCGCCTGCAACACGTCCAGTGGCTCGAATCCGGCAATCACGACCGGCGTTCCATATTGCTCCGGAAAGGGTTCATAGGGCGCATAACCGATAACCGTACTGACGTGGGCCGGGCCAACAAAACCGTCCAGTTTGAGTTCATCACCCGGCGTGCCCAGAATGCCGTGCATGGCGGCAGGGGTCAGAACGTGATTGCAAAATACCGTCAGATTCTCCAGCCCCAGTTTGGCTGCCTGATCCAGCAATACTGCCGTCGGCGGCGTGGTGGTTTCGAACCCAATGGCAAAAAACACCACCTGTTTGTCCGGGTTCTGCTGTGCCAGCGCGATGCAGTCCAGCGGCGAATACAGCATGCGCACATCACGGCCTTCGGCACGGATTTTCAGCAGGCTCTGACGCCCGCTCCCCGGTACACGCAACATGTCGCCGTAGGTGCACAGGATCACATCGTCCTGTTGTGCCAGCGCCATGGCCATATCCAGGCGGGCGATGGGCAGCACACACACCGGGCAGCCTGGGCCATGAATCAGCTTGACGTTATCCGGCAGCAAATCCGGGATTCCATAGCGAAAGATTGCGTGGGTATGACCGCCGCAAAATTCCATCAGGTGATAGCTGCGACCGGACCTGGCCTCACGCGCAATGTCCTCGGACAGCTTGCGGGCCAAATCACCATCGCGGAACTCATCAACGTATTTCATCAGCGTCCTCCCGCGATGCTTCTTCAGCCGCCTGAATCTCGGCAAACATGGCTAACGTACGTTCAGCTTCTGCCTGATCCAGCTTTTTGAGCGCGAAGCCGACGTGAAGAATGACGTAGTCACCGACGTTGAGATCGTCCACCAGCGACACATCAATGCGCTTTCGCACGCCGCCGATATCCGCCATGGCAGCACCGTCTTCCAACAGCTCATCCACGCGTACAGGAATAGCAAGGCACATGGGAACTCCTGCTTATTTGAGGTTGTTATTGTGGTTATTGTGGTTGTTGTGGTTATTATCGCGATTTGAACGCAGCATCTGATGCGCCCAGGCCAGCTGGCCAACGCTGATACCGCCATCGTTGACAGGAATCCGTTCCGGCAACACGGGGGCGATACCCTGCTGCCCGAGTGCATCCGTCAGTAGCTGCCGCAGCAGACTGTTTTGAATACAGCCGCCGGAAAGCACCACTTTACGATTGTTGTCAGAACGACCCTGAAGCCCTTGCTGAACCCAGGCACACAGGCCGTCCGCCAGCTGCCGATGAAACATCAACGCTAAGCGGGACAAGCGCGTCGTATCGTCTGGGGCTGTGTCAAACACACGTTCAGCCAGATGCGAAAACAGGGGCAGCAGATTCAATTCAAGACTGGATTGATTCGTTTGGAGCACCCACAAAGGCGGCTCTTCGACCGTGACTTCACCAGAAAAACCACGCTCATTACGGGAAAACACCGAGCAGCGCGCCAGTGCTTCCAGTCTCATGGCGGCTTCACCTTCGTAAGTCTGCCCGTCGGTACAGATCCCGAACAAACCGGCCACGGCATCAAACCAGCGTCCGGCACTGGTGGTCTTCGGGCAGTTCACATCGTGTTCAAGCATATTCAGCACGGCACGGATACCGTACTCAGAAAGTCCTTGTGACTCACCGGATGCTGCAACTGAATCGGACACCAAACGATCTGCAAAACGATCTGCAAAACCGTCCAGCAGCTGGCGATCATTCTCTTCAGGCTGCTGAGTAACAGTAGTGGATTCAGGCTTCTGAACCGCAAACAGCGCCGCCAATGTCATTCGCCAGGGTTCCCGGCTGGCCTTGTCCGCTCCCGGCTGTGGCAGCGCTGACAGGCTACCGACCGCTTCAAAGCCCCATTCAGCCCCCATCCCGTCGCTCACAGCGCTGTTGATATCACGGCGTGAGTTTCCCGTCGCTGTCAGGCGCAGCAGCTCGCCACCACGGGCTTCACCGTCCCAACCAAATCCGAATCCGTCTAACGCCAGCCCAAGCAGTGGTTGTTCTGACAGGCTTGAGAGATCCATGCACTGGTCGACAGCGACCGAAGCGATATGGGCAATATGATGCGGCACCTCGATCAATGGCACCTGAAAACGCTCGGCCAGACGTTCGCCCAACTGTCGACCAAACCCTTCCGGGTGGAGGTCACAAACGATGGCGTCCGGGGTTGTATTCATCAAATCCAGTAATCGATCCACGGTTTCAGCCACCAGGGCGCAGTTATCCGGATGATCCAGATCGCCGATGTGCGGTGATATACAGATCCGCTCCCCGGTGTTGAGCGCAATGCTGTTCTTTAAATAACTCCCCAACGCCAATACCGAAGGAACACGGAAATCAGCGCCAGAAGATAACGGTATAAAATCGTCTGATTCAGATGATTGTTCTGGTTCCAGCTCAAGCGCAAGCGGTGCAAAACCGCGTCCAACGCGATGCATCATGACACCGGATTTGGCAGATTCAGACACCACCGAATCATCATTACGACGCACAATCTCACGGTTGTGCATCAGGAACACATCCGCAATGTCCGCCAGCGACTGTCGAGCCTGCTCGTTTGACGTCACCAGAGGCTCGCCGCCCGGATTGCCACTGGTCATCACCAGCGCCAGGTGTCTGTCGTCCGACAGCTCAAACAGCAAGTGATGCAACGGACTTTGCGGCAGCATCATGCCCAGGGTATCCAGTCCGGGGGCCAGCAGATCCAGTTCATTCTCGAACATCGCTCTCGCCTGCCCGGTCTGAGTGAGCAAGACTATGGGGGCAGCGGGCAGCTCCAGCAGAGCTTTCGCATTCCTGCTTATACGCACCCAACCGGACGCGACATCGGTATCCGCCACCATCACCGCCAGCGGCTTTGAGGGCCGACGCTTGCGCTGGCGCAACCGGGCAATGGCCGCGCTATTGCGGGCGTCACAGACCAGATGAAAGCCGCCAACACCACGCACTGCCGCAATCTGACCTTGCTTGAGACACGCCAGCAGCTCGCGAATCACCGTGTCCGAGTCCGGCGTTGCTTCACAGGACGCTGCAGGACTGGGCACTGCAAGAGTGCCCGCTGCCGGTTGCCCCGATTGCTCCAGCCAAATCATTGGGCCGCATTGGACACAGGCATTGGGCTGGGCATGGAAACGACGGTCTTTCGGACTGGTGTATTCACGATCGCATTCAGAACACAAGTCGAACGCCGCCATGGAAGTATTCGGACGGTCGTACGGGAGCTGTTCAATCAGGGTGTAGCGTGGGCCGCACTGGGTGCAGTTAATAAATGGATAGTGGTAGCGGCGATTATTCGGATCACGAAACTCCGCCAGGCAATCAGCGCAAGGCGCCGTATCCGGCGTAATATCCAGTGACATTGGCTGTTGATGATTCGGGTTATATCCCGCATTCATCACCGTTTCAGCAATGACGAAACCGGTATCACCACACTGACCGTCGTCTGAACCCATGTTGTGACTGCTCTCGAACAAGGCTGGCAGGCTCGCTTGCCGATTGATGTCGAGACTGTTGAGCGCCGCCAATGGCGGCAACTCCGAGCGAAAACGCCCCAGAAAGCATTCCAGCTGTGCCTCGGGGCCAGTGAGTTCGATGGTGACGCCTTCGCCGTGATTCCATACCCGCCCGGCCAGTTTCAGTTCGGTCGCCAGTTGATGCACATAGGGCCGGAATCCGACACCTTGCACCCTCCCTCTAGCAATCAGCCGCCAGCTGGCAGTGCAGTCGTTGCGATCTGCTGCGGTAGCGTCCATCAGGCCTTTGGCTCCAGACCGTAACGATCCAGTTTGGCGCGCAGCCCCACACGAGACAGGCCCAGTTCATCGGCGGCGCGGCTCTTGTTCCACTTGTGACGGATCATGGTTTCGCGCAGCAGCTGTTTTTCGAGCAATTCGGTTTTTTCTTTCAGAGTACTGCCTTCACTCCAGCCTTGTTGGCGGATCAGAAAGGCTTCAAGCATGGGTTCGGGTTCCGAGCCGTCGGGCAGCTGGCGCAACAATCGGGGACTGATCAGTTCTGCCCCCAGCGTTTCACCGGGTGCCAGGACCAGCATGCGGCGAATTTCGTTTTGCAGCTCACGAACGTTGCCCGGCCAGTGCCAGGCACACAGGGCTTCCATCGCTTCGTCGCTGAAACCGGACGCCGGTTTGGCGAAGCTTTCGCTGGCCAGCTGCAAAAAATGATTGGCCAGCACCGGGATATCACCCCGACGACGCGCCATCGGCGGTAGCGTGAGTGTCATCTCGGCCAGGCGGTAATAGAGGTCTTCGCGGAATCGACCGGCCGCCACTTCGGCTTCCAGATCACGATTGGTGGCCGCCAATACCCGGACATTCACCGGACGCCGCCGGTCATCCCCTACCCGACGGACTTCGCGCTCCTGCAAAACGCGCAGCAACATGACCTGAAACGCTGGTGAAATATCGCCGATTTCATCCAGAAAAATGGTGCCGCCATCGGCCTGTTCGAACAAACCGGCGTGATCGTTCATCGCGCCGGTAAACGCACCCTTGCGATGACCAAACAGCTCCGAGGCCAACAAGTCGTCGGGCATGGCGCCACAGTTCTCGACCACAAACGGCTGTTCGGCACGCAAGCTGTTGTAGTGCAACGCGCGGGCAAACAGCTCCTTCCCCGTTCCTGACGGGCCACTGATCAACACCGACACATCATAAGGCGCGATCTGCTGAACCTGACGGCACACGCTGTTTAGTGGGCTATCGACCGACCGTACGATTTCATCGAGATCAAACTGCTGACGCAGCCGGGCTTTCTTCTCGGCAATGCGGGTCTCAGCCTGATTGGCGGTCAATCGCATTTCCGTCGACAACTGTTCGTTTTCGTTTTCCAGCGTGACCAGACGACAGGCATTACGCAGTGCCAGCATCAGGTGATCCGGATGCCAGGGCTTGGTGACGTATTGAAAAATGCCTGCTTCGTTGAGGCCGCGGATGATGTCTTCCGAATCGGTGTAACCCGATAAAATCAGCCGTGCGGTTGCAGGCCACTGCTGGCGCACCTGAATCAACAAATCCACGCCGCTGGTACCTGGCATGCGCTGATCGCACAACACCGCGGTGACTGGCTGTTTTGCCAGCACCTCCAGCGCCTCATCCGCACTGCGACTGCAAATGACGTCAAACTCCTCATCCAGAGTACGCTCCAGCGTCTCCAGAGAACGCAGTTCGTCATCAACACAAAGCACCAGTGGACGCTGATAAACGTTCATATCAGATCAGAGCCTCCAGCCGCTCGACCTGCTGACGCAAACCGTCAACACGGGACTGAATGCGCTCGGCACGGCGATTGCCAATCCATTCCAGCCAGCTGTCCATACCATCGCCGGAACGGGCCGAACACTGCAGTACTTCGATGTCCGGATTAACGCGACGGGCGTATTCGATGCAGGCATCGACGTCAAAATCGAGATGCGGCAGCAAGTCGGTCTTGTTCAGAATCATCAGGTCGGCGGCGTGGAACATATCCGGGTATTTGATCGGTTTGTCTTCGCCTTCCGTCACCGACAGAATTGCCACCTTGTGTGCTTCACCCAGATCAAACGCAGCCGGACACACCAGATTACCGACGTTTTCGATAAAGAGCACACCGCCGTCCAGCTCGTTCAGTACATCCAGCGCATGACCGACCATGTGGGCATCCAGGTGACAGCCTTTGCCGGTGTTGACCTGCACCGCCTGGGCACCGGTTTCACGGATGCGATCGGCGTCGTTACTGGTTTGCTGATCGCCCTCAATCACGCCCATTGGCCAGCGTTCGGACAGCAACTTGATGGTTTCGGTCAACAAGGTGGTTTTGCCGGAACCCGGTGACGACACCAGATTCAGCGCCAGCAGATTCAGCTGCTCAAACCGGTTGCGGTTGACCGCCGCGTAGCGATCATTTTTGCCCAGAATATCCTGCTCAATCTGAACCATACGTTCCTGAGTCAAACCGGGCACATGGGCATGGGCCGGACCACGTCCGAAGTGCAGATCCTGCCCCTGAATATCAACCACAGCCGCGGTTTCAGTGGCTGTTTCCGTCGCGGCTATGTGCGAGTGCGCGTGACTGTGTCCGTGCGTATGGCCATTGCCATGCGAATGATGGTGATCATGATCGTGGGAGTGACTGTGCGTGTGATCATGAGAGTGACTGTGCGAGTGACCGGGGATCTGCCCCTCAATTTTTGTTTCTCCTTCCGCGCAACCGCATACCGTACACATATCAAACCACCTCTAATTCTTTGATTCTGAGTTCGTCACCCGAGGTGACCTGTAACTGATAACTGCCGCACTGTGGGCAAGCGTCGTAACGCTGGGTCACTGGCACCGTCTGACTGCAGCCCATGCACCAGGCCTGGCCGGGTGTTTCGATGATTTCCAGTTTGGCGCCTTCGGCCAGGGTCTGGCGGCTGACCGCATCAAAGCAGAACCTCAGTGCCTCAACTTCGATCATGGCCAACGGGCCGATTTCCAGCCACAGGGTTTTGACCCGACTGAATTGCTGCTCGCGGGCCTGATCTTCCAGCACCTGGATCACGCCTTCAGCAATCGACATTTCATGCATGGATACTGCCTCGCTCTTTACCGCCGTCGCCGACCAGAACCACTCTGAACGCAACGCAGGGGTTCATGGCCTGAACGATGCGCGTGGTGATGCTGACCGCTTCGTCACAACTCAGGCTAACACCTGTCAGCTGTTGGTTCAGCCATCCAGAATCACCGTACGGGCCAAAGTGACGATCGGTCGGCGCGGTGATCTGCCATTGAATATCGTCGCAATGATGTGACAACCAGCCGCGTGAAGTTCGCACTTCTCCCAGCCCCGTCCCCGAGCCCGGTTCTGAATCCGCCACTCGACAGAGGCCGTGAGGGTTAATCCAGCCGCTGCTCATCGCCAACACAGACTCGGCTCGGCCCTTGATATCATCCATCAGCGCATCGGCCTGATTCTGCAGCCATTCGTCCAGAGGCCGCGACTCCAGCTTGATGTCCAGATGGCCGTAACGCCAGCTCAAGTCGGCTTTCAGCCGGTTTTTCCACTGCTGCTCTCGCTCACCGGTCAGCCAGTTATTCCAGACTTCTTCAAGCACAGAGACATCGGGCTCATCCATCGCAGAACAACGCATCAACGCTTTGATCAGATCCAGCACTTCGTCGTCGGAGGCCGGGTAATTCCAGTACTCCACCATGCGGATTACGCCTTCACGCCAGTTCTCCAACTGAACGTTTTGCAGCAATCGCCGGGTTTCGCGGCCATCCGGCTGAACCAGACCGTGTGCCAGTTTGGCCGCCAATGCATGTGACTGACCACACAGCGCAAACACACTGGACACCTGCTCACAGGCCAGTTCCGGCGGCATGGTTCGGAGCCACTGACTGATCTTTGCCAACGGTCGGTTCAGCGTTGGAGTGACCGATCGAATCTGGCCGTCATGCCAGTTCAGATCGATTCTCAGCTGTCCCGCCAGGTGACTATCTGACGACATTCTTGTGGTTAACTCCTGACCTTATGCGGGCTTTCTGAACCAGCCTGACAGCAAATCGCGTCGAGACATAGTAGATGTCGGTCGCTGGGTTCTGGTTGTATCTTGCGGCTCTGATTCGCGGGTTTCCCCGGATTCACTGACGTCTCCAGGAACCAACAGCTTCAGAATATCCTCGGCCCATGCACGTGCTTGCTGATGCGACTCAAACTGAGACGTCACCGAGGTCAACGACCCGCTGGCGTACCAGCCCAGGCGGGCGTTGAAAGCCAGCGTCAGCTCGTACACGCTGGAATCTGCCTCCTGCTCCTGTATCTGTTCCTGTGCTCGCAGTTTCAAACGCCAGATACCGCCTGCTGACAAATCATCTGGCGCAGCGCTGTGACCAAAGCCGACCCACAGGTTGATGCACCAGGGTGTAATCAGAATCGCCAGATAGCGATTTTCAAGCCCGGTTACTGGCTCCGAACCAGACATCGATGAAGGAGATTCAAGCAGCGGTTCCAGATCTTGCCAGCCAATCAGTTCCAGCGTCAGATCGGCGTTATAAAACGGCAAATTCCGCATGCGCAAATCCGCATCGCGATAAAACTCCAGCACCTGTTCTGCAGACACGGCGCTCATCAGTCGGTAACCACCATAAACTGATCGCGGTCGCCATCACATTCAGGGCAACGCCAGTGATCCGGCAGTTGGCTGAACGGTGTTCCCGGAGGAATCTGCCACACCTCATCTCCTTCGGAGGGCTGATATTGGTACCAACAGATTTTGCATTCCAACACCGACTCATCTGTCAGCTGCTCACTATCGCCCAGGTAACTGCCTTCAAAGGTTGTTGGTTTTTCTGCCGGGTTATTCATATCGGGCTGCCTTCTTCAGAGGACGGACTTTTTGATTACTGCAGCGCATCGTGGATTTCGCGCAGACGTTCGGCTGAATCTTCCAGATCTTCTTGTGCCGCGCAGGCCACCTGAGGCACGTTGATCACTTCCAGTGTGTCCAGAATCAGTTGCTCGGTGCTGTTGAAATACTGAACCCGCCAGATACCGGTCACCGAGGTGGCAGTAATGCGGCAGTTGCCGTATCCGCGAGACAAAATCACCACGAGGCCCAGTCCGAGACGCTGATTCAGGCACGCATGATCTTCTGGCGAAAACGGCAGCAGCGACAGGTTCACCACATGGGGTTCAGTACGTGGGGTACGCGCGTGCTCTGCGGCCTTGTCCATTAATTCAATCAGGATCGGGCCGGCGTTGATCAGACCATCCGGCAACGTTTGCAAGGCAAAAGTCTGGTCGGTCATCGGAGGGAAAGCGTCCGCCACCATAGCGGTCGGAATGGTGCCAACTTCCAGCCACTGTTTTTCAAGTTGCTGTTCTGCATCAACCTGCTGCAACCACCAGACACCC